>NZ_NEHZ01000019.1:0-151250 GCF_002112565.1 Pseudomonas sp. R25(2017) | reverse complement strand
GTTGGATCTGCGCGACGGCCTGAAGAGCTCGCCGGCGCTGGAGCAGGCCCGCGCGGCCCTGCGCGCCGAGGTGCCGTTCTACGAGAAGGACCGTTTCTTCGCGCCGGACATCGATGCGGCGACCGGGCTGCTGGCGTCGCGGTGCCTGAGCGCGTTGGTGCCGGCGAAGCTGCTGCCGAGCCTGTAAGGGCCTCATCGCTGGCAAGCCAGCTCCCACAGGTTCTGCGCAGTCCCCTGTGGGAGCTGGCTTGCCAGCGAAACGATTTTGAACAAGACGAGGACTTGGGATGAAAACCCTCTGGCAACACTGCCACGTCGCGACCATGGCGCAGGGCGCCTACTCGATCATCGAGGACGCGGCCATTGTGACGTCCGGTGCGCTCATCGAGTGGATCGGCCCGCGCCATCAATTGCCGGCGGGCGAATACCCGGCGGTCAACGACTTGCAGGGCGAGTGGGTCACCCCCGGCCTGATCGACTGCCACACCCACACCGTGTTCGGCGGCAACCGCAGCGGCGAGTTCGAGAAGCGCCTGCAAGGCGTCAGCTACGCCGAGATCGCCGCCCAGGGCGGCGGCATCGCCAGCACCGTGCGCGCCACTCGCGAGGCGTCCGAGGACGAACTGTTCGCCAGCGCCGCCAAGCGTCTGCGCAGCCTGATGCGCGACGGCGTGACCACGGTCGAAATGAAGTCCGGCTACGGCCTGGACCTGGCCAGCGAGCGCAAGATCCTGCGGGTCATCCGGCGCCTGGCCGACGAGCTGCCGGTCAGCGTGCGCAGCACCTGCCTGGCCGCCCATGCGTTGCCGCCGGAATACGCCGACCGTGCCGACGCCTACATCGATCACATCTGCGCCGAGATGCTGCCGGCGCTGGCCGCCGAAGGGCTGGTGGACGCCGTGGACGCGTTCTGCGAATACCTGGCCTTCTCGCCGGAGCAAGTCGAACGGGTCTTCGTCGTCGCGCAAAAACTCGGCCTGCCGGTGAAGCTGCACGCCGAACAGCTGTCGTCGCTGCACGGCTCCAGCCTGGCGGCGCGCTACCGCGCCCTGTCCGCCGATCACCTGGAATTCATGACCGAAGAGGACGCCATCGCCATGGCCGAAGCCGACACGGTCGCGGTATTGCTGCCGGGAGCGTTCTACTTCCTGCGCGAAACCCAGTTGCCGCCGATGGAGGCCCTGCGCAAGCACAAGGTGAAGATCGCCGTCGCCAGCGACCTCAACCCCGGCACCTCGCCGGCGCTGTCGCTGCGCCTGATGCTGAACATGGCCTGCACCTGTTTCCGCATGACCCCGGAAGAGGCCCTGGCCGGTGCGACGATCCATGCGGCCCAGGCACTGGGCATGGCCGCCACCCACGGCTCGCTGGAGGTCGGCAAGGTCGCGGACTTCGTCGCCTGGCAGATCGACCGGCCGGCGGACCTGGCCTACTGGCTGGGCGGCGAACTGGACAAACGCGTCGTGCGTCACGGCGTCGAATCAAGCCTGTAGGAGAGCGGTTGTGGATAAGGTTCTGAACTTCAAACAAGGCCGCGTGCCGCTGCTGATCAGCATGCCCCATGCCGGCGTGCGCCTGACGCCGGCGGTCGATGCCGGGCTGATCCCGGCGGCGAAAAGCCTGCCGGACACCGACTGGCACATCCCGCAGCTGTACGACTTCGCCCAAGAGCTGGGCGCCAGCACGTTGGCTGCCGAGTATTCGCGGTTCGTCATCGACCTCAACCGGCCGTCCGACGACAAGCCGCTGTATGCGGGGGCGACCACCGGTCTGTACCCGGCCACCCTGTTCGACGGCATCCCGTTGTTCCAGGAAGGGCTGGAGCCTTCGAAAGCGGAGCGTGCGACCTATCTGCAACAGATCTGGACGCCGTACCACCGCACCCTGCAGCAAGAGCTGGCGCGGCTGAAGGCCGAGTTCGGCTACGCGCTGCTGTTCGACGCACACTCGATCCGCTCGGTGATCCCGCACCTGTTCGACGGCAAGTTGCCGGACTTCAACCTCGGCACCTTCAACGGCGCCAGCTGCGATCCGCAGCTGGCCACGCAGCTGGAAGCCATCTGCGCCCGCCACGGCGACTACAGCCATGTGCTCAACGGTCGCTTCAAGGGCGGTCACATCACCCGTCACTACGGCAACCCGGACGAGCACATCCACGCCGTGCAGCTGGAGCTGGGCCAGTGCACCTACATGGAAGAGTTCGAACCGTTCCGCTACCGCGCCGACCTGGCGCAGCCGACGCGAGGGGTGCTCAAGGAACTGCTGCAAGGCCTGCTGGGCTGGGCGCAGGGCCGTTACGCAGCGTAACGGCTGATCCAAATCCTTGTGGGAGCGGGCCTGCTCGCGAAGGCGTCGTGTCAGACGACATCCTGGTTGAATGACACACCGCTTTCGCGAGCAGGCTCGCGCCTACAGTGTTCGGCGGGAGCCCTGTGGAAGCCAGCCTGCTGGCGATGGCGTCCGCCCAGGCACCGCAAGACAGTCGCCCCAGTGCAAATCCCGGTCGCCACAGGTCGCTTTTGCGTCCCGTCTGCTGCGTAATGTTTCGGCCACGGTGCATGAAGACACCGATCCGACAATAAAACCGCTGCCGCACGAGACGACCCCATGAAAAGACTGTTCACTCGTTGTGCGTTAATCCTCGCGAGCAGTGCCCTGCTCAGCGCCCCTGTCCTGGCCAATGACGACCCCTCCTGCAAAACCGTGCGCATGGGCGTGGTCAACTGGACCGACGTGATCGCCACCAGCGGCATGGCCGACGTGCTGCTCAACGGCCTGGGCTACGAAAGCAAGCAGACCAGCGCCGTGCAGCAGATCATCTTCGCGGGTATCCGCGACAAACGCCTCGACATCTTCCTGGGGTACTGGAAACCGGCGATGGACAACAACATCGCGCCGTTCCTGGCGGCCAAGCAGGTCAAGGTCATGGACAAGCCGAGCCTGGCCGATGCCCAGGCCACCCTGGCGGTGCCGGACTACGTCGCCGAGGCGGGCCTTAGAACCTTCGCCGACATCGCGAAATTCAAGGACCGGCTGGGCGGCAAGATCTACGGCATCGAACCCGGCAGCGGCGCCAACACCACGATCAAGACCATGATCGACACCGACCGCTTCGGCCTGAAGGACTTCAAGATCGTCGAGTCCGGCGAGGCCGGCATGCTCGCCGCCGTGCAGCGGGCGGTGAACCGCAAGGAATTCGTGGTGTTCGTCGGCTGGACCCCGCACCCGATGAACATCAACATGAAGATCACCTACCTGACCGGCAGCGAAGACGTCTACGGCCCCAACGAAGGCGCCGCGACCGTGTCGAGCGTGACGGCCCCGGACTACGCCGAGCGGTGCCCCAACGTCTACCGGCTGCTGGAGAACCTGACCTTCACCGCCGCTCAGGAAAGCCAGTTGATGGTGCCGATCATGGAGCGCAAGACACCCCAGGAAGTGGCGAAGAAGTGGCTGCGCGAACATCCCGAGGACTTGCAGCGCTGGCTGGCGGGGGTCAGCAGCTTCGACGGCAAGGACGGCGTGGCCACGGTGCAGGCCAGCCTGAAGCAGTGACACTGCCTTGTGGCGAGGGAGCAAGCTGCCTCGCCACTCCCAACTGACGCCATCGGATCGAAATGACATGGTTCCCTATCCGCTTTCCGCCGAAATGGCCGCATTCGTCGCCGAAACCCTGAGCCATACCGCAGAGGACTCCAGCCTGACCGGACTGCGCAAGGCCTACGACAGCATGTGCCGGGCGTTCACCCCGGCCCGTCCGCAAGGGCTGGCGGTGGAGGACTTTACGCTGAACGGCGTGCCGGTCAGGTCCTACCTGCCGCCCCGCGCGCCGCCGGCTGAGGGCTGGCCGTGCGTGCTGTACCTGCACGGCGGCGGGTGGGTGGTCGGCGGCCTGGATTCCCACGACTTCATCTGCTTCGAACTGGCGATGCAGCTGGAAGCGAGGGTGGTGGCGGTGGACTACCGGTTGGCGCCGGAGCATCCGTTCCCCGCCGGGTTCGACGATTGCCTGAGCGTCTGGCGCGGCTTGCGCGGTGCCGGGCTGGCACTGGATCCGCAGCGCCTGCTGGTGGCCGGCGACAGCGCCGGCGGCAACCTCGCCGCCGCGTTGTGCCTGGCCCTGCGCGATGCCGGCGAGCCGCTGCCGGTGGCCCAGGTGCTGATCTATCCGGGGCTCGGCGGCGATGACCGGTTGCCGTCGCGCAGCGAATGCGCCGATGCGCCGCTGCTCACAGCCAGCGACGTCGATTGCTACCACACGCTGTACCTGCGCGGCAGCCGTCAACCCGACGCTTACGCCATGCCGCTGCTGGCGCAGGACCTCGGCCGCTTGCCGCCGGCCTGGATCGCCGTGGCCGAGTTCGATCCGCTGCGCGACGATGGCGTGCGCTACGCCGAGCGGCTGGCCGCTGACGGCGGCGAGGCCGACCTCTACTATGGCGAAGGGCTGGTGCACGGTTGCCTGCGCGGCCGTGGGCGGGTGCCCGAGGTGGACCGTCTGTACGACAGCCTGCTGAGGTTCATGGCTGACAAATTGTGACTGCGAGCGGGCATGCTCATTGACGTGAATCGGGTTTATGATGCCGGACGGCAGAATAATAGAAGTCCCCCCAGGGATGACCTCGACCCCTTACGGAGCGCGCAATGCAGACTTTGTTTCCGCAGATCAAACCCCATGCCCGGCACGATCTGGCCGTCGATGGAACCCACACGCTGTACGTCGATGAAAGCGGCTCGCCCGAAGGCCTGCCGGTGGTGTTCATCCACGGCGGCCCCGGCGCCGGTTGCGACGCCCAGAGCCGCCGCTACTTCGACCCGAACCTGTACCGCATCGTCACCTTCGACCAGCGCGGCTGCGGACGCTCCACCCCTCACGCCAGCCTGGAGAACAACACCACCTGGGATCTGGTCGAGGACCTGGAGCGCATCCGCAAGCACCTGGGCATCGACAAGTGGGTGCTGTTCGGCGGCTCCTGGGGCTCGACCCTGGCGCTGGCCTACGCCCAGACCCATCCGGAGCGGGTGCACGGGCTGATCCTGCGCGGGATCTTCCTCTGCCGTCCGCAGGAGATCGAGTGGTTCTACCAGGCCGGCGCCAGCCGCCTGTTCCCCGACTACTGGCAGGACTACATCGCGCCGATCCCGCCGGAGGAGCGCGACGACCTGCTCGGCGCCTTCCACAAGCGCCTGACCGGCAACGACCAGATCGCCCAGATGCACGCCGCCAAGGCCTGGTCGATCTGGGAAGGGCGCACCGCGACCCTGCGGCCGAACCCGCTGGTGGTCGACCGCTTCTCCGAGCCGCAGCGCGCGCTGTCCATCGCCCGGATCGAATGCCACTACTTCACCAACAACGCCTTCCTCGAACCGAACCAGCTGATTCGCGACATGGGCAAGATCGCCCACCTGCCGGGCGTGATCATCCATGGCCGCTACGACGTGATCTGCCCGCTGGACAACGCCTGGGAACTGCACCAGGCCTGGCCGAACAGCGAACTGCAGGTGATCCGCGACGCCGGCCACGCCGCGTCGGAACCGGGCATCACCGATGCGCTGGTGCGTGCCGCGAGCAAGATGGCGCGCCGCCTGCTCGATCTGCCGCCCGAAGAAGCATGAAGGGGCTGCTGCAGCGCGTGAAGGGCGCGCGGGTCGACGTGGCGGGGGAGACGGTCGGCTCGATCGACCAGGGGCTGCTGGTGCTGGTGGCGGTCGAACCCGACGACACGCGGGCCAGCGCCGACAAACTTCTGCATAAGCTGCTTAACTATCGGGTATTCAGTGACGCCGAGGGCAAGATGAACCTGTCCTTGGCGGATGTGGGCGGCGGGCTGCTGCTGGTCTCTCAGTTCACCCTCGCCGCCGACACCCGAAGCGGGTTGCGCCCGAGTTTCTCGACCGCGGCCCCTCCGGCCCTGGGCGAGGAGCTGTTCGACTATCTATTGGGCAAAGCGAAACAGGTGCATGGCACTGTGGCATCAGGTAGATTCGGCGCGGATATGCAGGTGCACCTGGTCAACGATGGCCCGGTCACGTTTCTGTTACAGACATGAAAGCCCTTGAAACATCATTTCAAGGGCTTTTCGACTGAAAACAGGGAATTTTCGCGATAAATACTTTGTTGCCCCTGATGCGTTGTCACGCGGGCTACTAGATAATCGCGCGCTATGGGGATCAGCGTTCGTTGATCCATTTTGACTTAGGTAGAGACTTGGACGGATCCGATTGGGGAATCATTTTGCCCCAGCGGAGTCGGAACAATGCTCGCCAACCTGGCACATAGATAGCTGGCCGTTGGTTTTTTGATCTGTTTTCGGCGAGGGTTGCTCGTGATTGTTAGTCCCTGTAATGCAGCAAGAATGTCTGCCAAACGCATGCGAAGCGCGCTGGTAGCGGGCTCGGCGCTCCTGTGCCTGCTCAGCGCCGGCCAGCTTTGGGCGTTCAATCTGGACGATGTGTCCGCCAAGGCTAAAGAGCTGGCCGGGCAGAAGTTCGAAGCCCCGCGCAGCAACCTGCCGACCGAGTTCCGCGAAATGAAGTTCGCGGACTACCAGAAGATCCGTTTCCGCACCGAAAAGGCTGAGTGGGCCGACCAGAAGACGCCGTTCAAACTGTCCTTCTACCATCAGGGCATGCACTTCGATACGCCGGTGAAAATCAACGAAATCACCGCGAACACCGTCGAAGAGATCAAGTACGACCCGTCCCGCTTCGATTTCGGCGACCTGCAGTTCGATCCGAAGGCCACCGAGCAGCTGGGCTATGCCGGCTTCCGCGTGCTGTACCCGATCAACAAGGCCGACAAGCAAGACGAAATCATGACCATGCTGGGCGCGAGCTACTTCCGCGTCGTCGGCAAGGGCCACACCTACGGCCTGTCGGCCCGTGGCCTGGCCATCGACACCGCCCTGCCGTCGGGCGAAGAGTTCCCGCGCTTTCGCGAGTTCTGGATCCAGCAACCGAAGCCGGGCGACAAGCACCTGGTGATCTTCGCCCTGCTGGACTCGCCGCGCGCCACCGGCGCCTACCGCCTGATCCTGCGTCCGGGCAGCGACACCATCGTCGACGTCAAGGCGCAGATGTTCCTGCGCGACAAGGTCGGCAAGCTCGGCATCGCGCCGCTGACCAGCATGTTCCTGTTCGGCGCCAACCAGCCGTCGAAGGTGCTCAACTACCGTCGTGAGCTGCACGACTCCAGCGGCCTGTCGATCCACGCCGGCAACGGCGAGTGGATCTGGCGTCCGCTGAACAACCCGAAACACCTGGCCGTGAGCAATTTCAGCGTCGAGAACCCGCGCGGTTTCGGCCTGCTGCAGCGTGGCCGCGACTTCAGCCACTACGAAGACCTCGACGACCGCTACGACAAGCGCCCGAGCGCCTGGATCGAGCCGAAGGGCGAGTGGGGCAAGGGCACCGTCGACCTGGTGGAGATTCCGACCGCCGACGAGACCAACGACAACATCGTTGCGTTCTGGAGCCCGGAGAAGATGCCGGAGCCGGGCCAGCCGCTGGACTTCGCCTACCGCATGCACTGGACCATCGACGAAGCCGCGCTGCACGCGCCGGACAGCGCCTGGGTCAACCAGACCCTGCGTTCCACCGGCGACGTGAAGCAGTCCAACCTGATCCGTCAGCCGGACGGCAGCGTCGCCTACCTGGTGGACTTCGAAGGCCCGTCCCTGTCGGCGCTGTCGCCGGACGCGGACGTGCGCAGCCAGGTCAGCGTCGGCGACAACGCCGAACTGGTCGAGAACAGCGTGCGCTACAACCCTGAGACCAAGGGCTGGCGCCTGACCCTGCGCCTGAAGATCAAGGACGCAAGCAAGTCCACCGAGATGCGTGCCGCCCTGGTGCAGCACGTGGTGCCGGCGGACCTGGCCAAGACTTCGGTGCCGGCGTCGAACTCGTCCGTCGCCAAGGCCGACAAGGTCGCCGCCAAGCAACAGGAAAAAGCCGACAAGGAAGCCAAGGCAGCGGAGGCTAAGCAAGCCGACGCCAAGCCTGCGGCAGATGCCAAGGAAAAGGCCAACAAAGACGCCAAGCAGCCAGCGGCTGCCGAAGCGGCCCCAGCCACACCGGAATCGGCCCCGACTGAAGAAGTCCTGACCGAGACCTGGAGCTATCAGTTGCCTGCCGATGAGTAACTCTCAAGTACAGCCGGAAACTCTGTCCGAGTATCTGGCGCATCTGCCGATGACCGACGAGCAGCGCGCGGAACTCGCGGGCTGCCGGTCCTTCAGCGAACTGCATGAACGCCTGTCCTCCAGCACGTTCGGTGCCCCTGCCGAAGCCGCCCAGGCTTCGGTGGGCCAGCGCCTGGCCCTGAGCACCGCCGAAGAGCTGCAGGACGCGGAAATGCTGGCGCTCGACGCCAGCGGCCGCGTCTGCCTCAAGGCCGCGCCGCCGATCCGGCGCACCAAGGTCGTGCCGGAGCCATGGCGCACCAACATCCTGGTGCGCGGCTGGCGGCGCCTGACCGGGCGCACCAACCCGCCGCAGCCGCCGAAGGACCAGAACGTGCTGCCGGCGGCCCGCTGGCGCACCGTCGGGTCGATCCGCCGCTACATCCTGCTGCTGCTGATGCTGGGCCAGACCGTCGTCGCCGGCTGGTACATGAAAGGCATCATGCCGTACCAGGGCTGGTCGTTCGTCGACCTGGAAGAGGTCCTGCACCAGCCGCTGCTGCAGACCGCCACGCAAGTGCTGCCGTATGCGCTGCAGACCAGCATCCTGATCATGTTCGGGATCCTGTTCTGCTGGGTGTCGGCCGGTTTCTGGACCGCGCTGATGGGCTTCCTGGAACTGCTCACCGGTCACGACAAGTACCGGATCTCCGGCAAGAGCGCCGGCAACGAGCCGATTCCCAAGGACGCCCGCACCGCACTGGTGATGCCGATCTGCAACGAAGACGTGCCGCGGGTGTTCGCCGGCCTGCGGGCGACGTTCGAGTCGGTCGCCGCCACCGGTGATCTGGACCGCTTCGACTTCTTCGTCCTCAGCGACAGCAACGACACCGACATCTGCGTGGCCGAGCAGCAGGCCTGGCTGGACGTCTGCCGCGAAGCCAAAGGCTTCGGCAAAATCTTCTACCGCCGCCGCCGTCGCCGCGTGAAGCGCAAGAGCGGCAACCTCGACGACTTCTGCCGTCGCTGGGGCGGCGACTACAAGTACATGGTCGTGCTGGACGCCGACTCGGTGATGAGCGGCGAGTGCCTGACCAGCCTGGTGCGTCTGATGGAAGCCACGCCGGACGCCGGGATCATCCAGACCGCGCCGCGGGCTTCGGGCATGGACACCCTCTATGCGCGCATGCAGCAGTTCGCCACCCGCGTGTACGGCCCGCTGTTCACCGCCGGCCTGCACTTCTGGCAGTTGGGCGAATCCCACTACTGGGGCCACAACGCGATCATCCGGATGAAGCCGTTCATCGACCACTGCGCCCTGGCGCCGTTGCCGGGCAAGGGCGCGTTCTCCGGTGCGATCCTGTCCCACGACTTCGTCGAAGCGGCGCTGATGCGCCGGGCCGGCTGGGGCGTGTGGATCGCCTACGACCTGCCGGGCAGCTACGAAGAGCTGCCGCCGAACCTGCTCGACGAGCTCAAGCGCGACCGTCGCTGGTGCCACGGCAACCTGATGAACTTCCGCCTGTTCCTGGTCAAGGGCATGCACCCGGTGCACCGCGCGGTGTTCCTCACCGGCGTGATGTCGTACCTGTCGGCGCCGCTGTGGTTCTTCTTCCTGGTGCTGTCCACCGCGCTGCTGGCGGTGAACACGCTGATGGAGCCGCAGTACTTCCTCGAACCGCGCCAGCTCTACCCGCTGTGGCCGCAGTGGCACCCGGACAAGGCCATCGCCCTGTTCTCGACCACCATCGTGCTGTTGTTCCTGCCCAAGCTCTTGAGCATCATCCTGATCTGGGCCAAGGGTGCCAAGGAGTTCGGCGGCAAGTTCAAGGTGACCGTGTCGATGCTGCTGGAGATGCTGTTCTCCATGCTGCTGGCGCCGGTGCGGATGATCTTCCACACCCGCTTCGTCCTCGCCGCGTTCCTGGGCTGGGCCGCGACCTGGAACTCGCCGCAGCGTGACGACGACTCCACGCCGTGGAGCGAAGCGGTCAAGCGCCACGGCCCGCAGACGCTGCTGGGCTTCTTCTGGGCGCTGCTGGTGATCTGGCTGAACCCGAGCTTCCTGTGGTGGCTGGTGCCGATCGTCGGTTCCCTGATGCTGTCGATCCCGGTGTCGGTGATCTCCAGCCGCGTGGGCCTGGGCCTCAAGTCCCGCGACGAGAGCCTGTTCCTCATCCCTGAGGAATACAATCCGCCGCAGGCGCTGCTGGCCACCGACCAGTACACCCACGAGAACCGCTGGCATGCGCTGAACGACGGTTTCGTCCGCGCCGTGGTCGACCCGCAGCAGAACGCCCTGGCGTGCTCGCTGGCGACGTCCCGTCACGGTCAGGCCGAGCCGATCGAGTGGCTGCGCCAGGAGCGCGTGCGCCATGCGGTCAAGGTCGGCCCCGCCGGGCTGAACAACCACGACCGCCTGCAACTGCTGAGCGACCCGGTGGCCCTGGCCCGCCTGCACGAGCAGGTCTGGAGCGAAGGCCTGGGCGACTGGCTGGACGCCTGGCGGGCGTCGATGAAAGCCGACCCGCACGCGCCGTTGCTGCCGTTGCGGCCGCCGGTCAGCCTGCAGGCCCAGCCGGCCTGACGAAAGCCCCGCCTCCTGGCGGGGCTTTTTTGTTTGCGCTGCCCGCCTGTCCTTCAGGGCGCGGTGGGAAACCGCTGTCGATTGTTAAACAAATCGTCCATTAACCCTTGTGCAATCGAGCGAGTGCGTTAGCATCCGTCCCCGAATTGGCGCGCCCGGGCGTTCTTGCCTGCTTCTGTCGTTTTCGCGCCGCACATGCAATGGTTTTGGGGACTTGAAGATGAAGAAGTATCTGTCGATGCTGCTGGTCGGCGTCACGGCACTGGTTGCGGTCAATGCGGCGCAGGCCGGCGCCATCGACGACGCGGTCAAGCGCGGTTCGTTGAAGGTCGGCATGGACCCGACCTACATGCCGTTCGAGATGACCAACAAGCGCGGCGAGATCATCGGCTTCGAAGTCGACATCCTCAAGGCCATGACCAAGGCCATGGGCGTCAAGCTGGAGCTGGTGTCCACCGGCTACGACGGGATCATCCCGGCGCTGATGACCGACAAGTTCGACATGATCGGCAGCGGCATGACCCTGACCCAGGAACGCAACCTGCGCCTGAACTTCAGCGAACCGTTCATCGTGGTCGGCCAGACCCTGCTGATCCGCAAGGAGCTGGAAGGCACCGTCAAGTCCTACAAGGACCTGAACACCGCCGACTACCGCATCACCTCCAAGCTCGGCACCACCGGCGAGCTGGTGGCCAAGAAGCTGATCGCCAAGGCCAAGTACCACGGCTACGACAACGAGCAGGAAGCCGTGCTCGACGTGGTCAACGGCAAGGCCGACGCCTTCATCTACGACGCGCCGTACAACGTGGTGGCGGTGAACAAGGTCGGCGCCGGCAAGCTGGTGTTCCTCGACAAGCCGTTCACCTACGAGCCGCTGGCCTTCGGCCTGAAGAAGGGCGACTACGACAGCATCAACTTCATCAACAACTTCCTGCACCAGATCCACGAAGACGGCACCTACGATCGCATCCATGACAAGTGGTTCAAGAGCACCGAGTGGCTCAAGGACATGGAATAAGCCCGTTCTGATGGCGACGGGTCATTAAGGCCGAGTCGCTCCGATCGCGGGCAAGCCCGCTCCCACAGGTTTCGCGTCGAACACAACATTTGTGTTCACCCAATTCCCTGTGGGAGCGGGCTTGCCCGCGATAGCGGCCTCCCAAGCGACACAGATTTCGGAACCTGCAAATCCAATGAAACAGAAAAAAGCCCAATGGCCCTGGCACATCCTGACCGTGCTGGTGCTGATCGGCCTGGCCGGTGCGCTGTACTACGCGACGTCGCTGATGTCCTACGAGTGGCGCTGGAACCGCGTGCCGCAGTACTTCGCCTATCAGGCCGAGGAAACCCACCGTGCCGCCGACATCTCCACCGTCAGCGAACTGGTGCGCAAGGGCGGCAGCGCCGAGGTCACCCTGCGCAACGACGCCGGTGACGAGCAGCGCCTGACCGTCGACGAGAACAGCCTGCAGTTCGCCCAGGGCGATGATGTCGCCGAAGGCGACGTGGTGGGCGTCACCCGCCATTGGGCAGCAGGGCCGCTGCTGTGGGGGCTTTGGACGACGCTGTGGCTGTCGGTTGTGTCCGGCGTGCTGGGCCTGCTGATCGGCCTGGCGACGGGGCTGTGCCGCCTCTCGAACAACCCGACCCTGCGCGACCTTTCGACGATCTACGTCGAGCTGGTGCGCGGCACGCCGCTGCTGGTGCAGATCTTCATCTTCTACTTCTTCATCGGCACGGTGATGAACCTGTCCCGGGAGTTCGCCGGGATCGCCGCGTTGTCGCTGTTCACCGGCGCCTACGTGGCCGAGATCATCCGCTCCGGCGTGCAGTCGATCGCCCGCGGCCAGAACGAGGCCGCCCGCTCGCTGGGCCTGAGCGCCGGCCAGTCGATGCGCCATGTGGTGCTGCCGCAGGCGTTCAAGCGCGTGCTGCCGCCGCTGGCCGGGCAGTTCATCAGCCTGGTGAAGGACACCTCGCTGGTGTCGGTGATCGCCATCACCGAACTGCTCAAGAGCGGCCGGGAAGTCATCACCACCTCGTTCTCGCCGTTCGAGATCCTGTTCTGCGTCGCCGGCCTGTACCTGTTGATCAACCTGCCGCTGTCGAAAATCGCCAGCCGGCTCGAGCGGAGGCTCGCGCAAAGTGATTGAAGTCCGCGATCTGGTAAAAGTCTTCGACACCCGCGGCCAGGTGGTGCGTGCGGTGGACAACGTCAGCACCGCCGTCGCCAAGGGCGAAGTGCTGGTGGTGATCGGCCCGTCCGGTTCGGGCAAGTCGACCTTCCTGCGCTGCCTCAACGGCCTGGAGCAGTTCGACTCAGGCTCGGTGAGCATCGACGGCCTGCAACTGGCCGACCCCAAGACCGACATCAACGCCTACCGCCGCGAAGTCGGCATGGTGTTCCAGCATTTCAACCTGTTCCCGCACATGACCGTGCTGGAGAACCTGTGCCTGGCGCAGAAGATCGTGCGCAAGCGCGGGCAGAAAGAAAGCGAGGCCAAGGCCCTGGCGCTGCTGGAGAAGGTCGGCATCGCCCAGAAGGCCCGCGAGTACCCGTCGCGCCTGTCCGGCGGCCAGCAGCAGCGCGTGGCCATCGCCCGGGCGCTGGCGATGGATCCGAAGGTGATGCTGTTCGACGAGCCGACCTCGGCCCTCGACCCGGAAATGGTCGGCGAAGTGCTGGATGTGATGAAAAACCTGGCCGTGGAGGGCATGACCATGGTCTGCGTCACCCACGAAATGGGCTTCGCCCGGGAAGTGGCGGATCGCGTGCTGTTCTTCGATCACGGCAAGCTGCTGGAGGACGCTTCGCCGGAGCAGTTCTTCGCGGCGCCGAAGGATCCGCGTGCGCAGGCCTTCCTGCGTCAGGTCCTCTAACGGCGGCGTCCTTTCGGACGCCATCGCTGGCAAGCCAGCTCCACAGGTTTTCGGTCGACCATAAAGTCTGTGTTCAACTCGGTCACTGTGGGAGGATCCGCGGGCGCAGGCCTTCCTGCGTCAGGTGCTCTAGCGGCGGCGTCCTCTTGGACGCCATCGCTGGCAAGCCAGCTCCCACAGGTTTTCGGTCGACTATAAAGTCTGTGTTCAACTCGGTCACTGTGGGAGCTGGCTTGCCAGCGATGGCATCACCTCGGTCCGCAGTGAACCGAGGTCTATGCATCAGCTCAAACCTTGAACCGCCCCACCAGCGTCTGCAGGTGGGTGCCCAGGCGCGCCAGCTCGACGCTGGAGGCCGCCGTCTCTTCGCTGGCCGCCGAGGTCTGATCCGACACGTCCCGCACGTTCAGCACGCTGCGGTTGATCTCTTCGGCCACGGCGCTCTGCTGCTCGGCCGCCGCCGCGATCTGCTGGTTCATCGCCTGGATCGCCGACACGGTGCGGGTGATGCTGTCCAGCGAGCCGCCGGCGCGGCGGGTCAGTTCCACGCTGCTGTCGGTCAGGGTGCGGCTGTTGTCCATGATCGTCGCCACTTGCTGGGTGCCGTTCTGCAGGCCGACGATCAGCTCTTCGATCTCTTCGGTGGATTTCTGGGTGCGCTGGGCCAGGCTGCGCACTTCGTCCGCCACCACCGCGAAGCCGCGGCCGGCCTCGCCGGCGCGGGCCGCTTCGATGGCGGCGTTGAGGGCCAGCAGGTTGGTCTGCTGGGCCACGGACTTGATCACGTCGAGCACGCTGCCGATCTTGTCGCTTTCGCGCTTGAGCTCGCCCATGGCCTCGGTGGAATGCCCCACCTCGGCGGCCAGGCGCTCGATCTGGGCGATGGCCTCGCCGACCACCTTGTCGCCTTCGCGGGCCTGCTGATCAGCGGCCACGGCGGCCTCGGAGGCTTCCTCGGCGTTGCGCGCGACTTCCTGCACGGTGGCGGCCATTTCGTTCATGGCGGTGGCCACCTGGTCGGTCTCGACCTTTTGATTGTTCACCCCGGCGCTGGTCTGCTCAGTCACGGCCGACAGTTCTTCGGCGGCGCTGGCGATCTGGGTGACGCCGTCGCTGATGCCGCCGATCAGTTCGCGCAGGCCCTGGTTCATGCTCTGCATCGAGCGCTGCAGCTGGCCCAGCTCGTCGCGGCGCTGGGACACCAGGTTATGGGTGAGGTCGCCGGCGGCCACGCGCTCGGCGACCTTGAGGGTCTGGTTCAGCGGGATGATGATCTGCCGGGTGATCGCCCAGGCGGCCAGCAGGCCGAAGGCCACGGCCAGCAGGGTGGCGATCAGCAGTTGGTTCTTGGCGGCGGCGGCGTCGGTGTCGCGCACGAGGGTCTGCGACTCGGTGAGCTTCTTGCTGACGTCGAGCAGGATGTCGCCCTGGGCCGCCATGCGCGCCAGCGCCTTGGCGCTGGCCACCTGGGAGTCGCGGAACTGGCTGACCGCCGCGCGGTAGGCCTTGAGCGATTCGGTGGCCTGCTGCAGGTTGGCGATGTGCTGTTCCGGCAGTTTGGCCGGCAGGCTTTCGAGGTTCTTCAGGGCGTTGTCGATGGCGTCCAATGCCGGCTGCTCGGCTTCGGCCTTGCCGCTGTAGGTGTAGCCGCGCACCTGGAAGCGCGCCTGCTGGATCAGCTTGCTGAGCTCGATCACCGCGTTGAATTGGGCGACGCTGTCGCCCTGCAGCATCGATTTTTCGACTTCGGCCACCCGGGCCACGGCGTTGTCGGCGGTGGCGCCGAGCTTGCCGCGGGCGTCTTCGCGCAGGGCGGTGGCTTGGGTCATGTCGGCGAAGGCGCGCTTGTACTCGGCCACGGCGGCCAGCTGCTGGTCGATCATCGCCACGTCGGCCGGTTGCTCGATCAGTCCGCGGGCGGTCTGCAGGCCGCTGTCGAGCTTGCCGAGCAGGTCGTTGACGGCGCCGGGGCCTTGTTCGCCGCGGCGCATCTCATAGTCCAGGCGGGCCAGGCGCAGGTCCTTGGTCAGCTCGTTCAGGCTGGAGATGAAGCCGAGCTTGTCGCCCCGGCTGATGATGCCGCTCATGCCGGTCCAGCCGGTCACGGTGATCAGCAAGGTCAGCAGCAGCACCAGGCCGAAGCCGATGCCCAGCTTGCGTTTGACGCTGACGTTTCCAAGATTCTCGGCTAACCAACGGTACATGCGACGACTCCCCTCGGACCACTAATTGGACTTATGGAGAGTGTATCGGCGGCGTGATGGCATTCTGTAACGCGATTTGTCCGCAGCGAGGGATCCTGGGGTGAGGGCGCTTGTTCCCTCACCACGGGCTTGAGCGGTTTGCGGCCGTCAGAACAGCCGGGCGAGCAGCGCGGTGACGGCGGTTTCGACCCGCAGGATGCGGTCGCCCAGCTGCACCGGTTGCAGCCCGGCCTTGTTCAGCAGGTCGATTTCGTAGGGGATCCAGCCGCCTTCCGGGCCGATGGCCAGGGTGACCGGCTCGCTGAGCGCGCGGGGGCAGGGCGGGAAATCGCCTGGATGGCCCACCAGGCCGAGGGTGCCGTCGGCGATCGCCGGTAGCCGATCCTCGACGAACGGCTTGAAGCGCTTTTCGATGATGACCTGCGGCAACACGGTGTCCCGGGCCTGTTCGAGGCCCAGGATCAATTGTTCGCGGATCGCGTCGGGTTCCAGGAACGGGGTCTGCCAGAAGCTTTTCTCGACCCGGTAGCTGTTGACCAGGATCACCTTGGGCACGCCCATGGTCGCCACGGTCTGGAACACCCGGCGCAGCATCTTCGGCCGGGGCAGGGCCAGCACCAGGGTCAGCGGCAGCTTGGCCGGCGGCGGTTGGTTGAGGCTGATCTGCAGCTCCGCCTCATTGGCGTCCAGGCGCAGCACCTGCGCCGAGCCCATCAGCCCGCCAACGCGCCCCACCCGCAGGCTGTCGCCGACTTCCGAACGGTGGACCTCCTGCATGTGGGTCAGGCGGCGGTCGCGCAGCACGACGCGGTCGGCCGCAATGAAATCGGCCTCTTCGAGCAGCAGCAGGTTCATGGCTGGGTCGCTGGCGGCTGGTCGTTGTGGTCGTCGGCGGTCTCGTCCGGGCGTTCGCGCTTGCTCACCAGGCTGCCGAACAGGATGCCGACCTCGAACAGCATCCACATCGGCACGGCCAACAGGGTCTGGGAGAAGATGTCCGGCGGGGTGAGGATCATGCCGACCACGAAGCAGCCGATGATCACGTACGGGCGGATCTTCTTCAGGTACTTGACGTCGACCACGCCGATCCACACCAGCAGCACCACGGCCACCGGGATCTCGAACGCCACGCCGAAGGCGAAGAACAGCGTCATGACGAAGTCGAGGTAGCTGGTGATGTCGGTCATCATCTCGACGCCGGCCGGGGTGGCCGAGGCGAAGAACTTGAAGATCAGCGGGAACACGAAGAAGTAGGCGAACGCCATGCCGGTGTAGAACAGCAGGATGCTGGAGATCAGCAGCGGCACCGCGACGCGTTTCTCATGCTTGTACAGGCCCGGCGCGATGAAGCCCCAGATCTGGTGCAGGATCACCGGGATCGCCAGGAACAGCGAGACCATCATCGTCAGCTTCAGGGGCGTCAGGAACGGCGACGACACGTCGGTGGCGATCATCGTCGCGCCGGCCGGCAGGTACTGGCGCAGCGGCGTCGAGACGAAGGTGTAGATCTGCTGGGTGAAGGCGAACAGCCCGGCGAAGATGATGAAGATCGCCGCGACGCAACGCAGCAGACGGGTGCGCAACTCGGTGAGGTGCGAAACCAGCGGCATGTGCTGGTCGTTTTCGGGGAGATCGCTCATGGGGCTCGCGGTGGCAATGTCGGGTCGTGAGGGGCCGGCGCGGTCGGCGCGGCAGCTGGGGCAACGGGTTCGGCCGGCGCTGGCGCGGGGGCCGCAGGTGCCGGCGCCGCAGGGCTGTGGATCGTCTGCCCGCCCACGTGCTCGACCGGCGTCGGTTCCTGCTGGACCGGCGTGAGGATCTTGCGAGCCTCCTGCTCCAGGGACAGGATGTGCTCGTTGTGCAGTTGCCGGCGGATTTCGTCGGCACCGATCTCACGTTCAACTTCCTGTTTGATCGCGTTGAAGCTGCGCTTCAGGCGCCCGACCCACAGGCCGGCGGTGCGCGCAGCGCCCGGCAGGCGCTCGGGGCCCAGCACCAGCAGGGCGACGAGGCCGACGAGCAGCAGTTCAGAGAAGCTGATACCAAACATTAGTCAGTGCTCACACGTCTTTGCGGATCGGCTCTTCGACCTTCTGCGCCTGCACGTCGATGGTGTGCGGCGGGTTGGCCTGGGCGGTGGCTTGCGGCTGCACCGGCGGCACCGGTTGGGCAGGCGCGGCGCCCGGGTCGGCCGGTTTCTCGTCGTCGTTCATGGCCTTGCGAAAGCCCTTGATCGATTCGCCGACGTCGGTGCCCAGGTTCTTCAGTTTCTTGGTGCCGAACACCAGCACCACGACCACCAGAATGACGATCCAGTGTTTCCAGTCAAAAATGCCCATCTTGCAGCTCCTCTCTAATTGGTTTTCAGGCGGACGGACGCGAGGCTTTCTCGGCGTGTCCGGACAGGCCGAAGCGACGGTCCAGCTCATCCAGCACGGCCTGCGGATGCTGCCCCAGCTGGGCGAGCATGACCAGGCTGTGGAACCACAGGTCGGCGGTCTCGTAGATCACGTCGCTGCAGTCGCCGCTGACGGCGGCGTCCTTGGCGGCGATGATGGTCTCCACCGACTCTTCGCCGACCTTCTCCAGAATCTTGTTCAGGCCCTTGTGGTACAGGCTGGCGACATACGAGGTGTCGGCGGCCGCGCCCTTGCGCTCTTCGAGCACCTGGGCGAGGCGGGTCAGGGTGTCACTCATGTGTGTGTCCTGCGGCGGAATAGATGGCGTGCGGGTCTTTCAGGACCGGGTCGACCGTTTTCCAGTCGCCGTTCTCGAAGACGCGGTAGAAGCAGCTCTGACGGCCGGTATGGCAGGCGATGTCGCCGATCTGCTCGACCATCAGGATGATCACGTCGGCGTCGCAGTCCAGGCGCATCTCGTGCAGGGTCTGCACATGGCCGGACTCCTCTCCCTTGCGCCACAGCTTGCCACGGGAACGTGACCAGTAGATTGCACGGTTTTCCGCGGCGGTCAGCTCGAGCGCCTCGCGGTTCATCCAGGCCATCATCAGCACGCGTCCGGTCTTGTGATCCTGGGCGATCGCCGGCACCAGGCCATCGGCGTCCCACTTGATCTCGTCCAGCCAGTTTTTCATCTTCGACTCCGACAGCGAACCCCACGCTTCATTGGTCGGGTTCAGGCGTTCGAACAGTGTGCCAGCCGATCGCGGAACTGGCTATCGGCGAACGACCAGATACAAGCCCACTGCCACCATGATCCCGGCGGGCCATTGCCCCAGTTCGTGCAGCGGACCGCCGGCGGCGAGGATCGTGCCGCCCGCCAGGTGGGCGCTGCCGAGCAGGCGCAGGAACCAGTCGTCCTTGCGCTTTTTCCAGGGCGGCGGCGGGTCGCTGGCGTGGGGCTGGGACAGGCGCTCGAGCAGGTCGCGGGCCATGTTGGCCAGGTGCGGCAGCTGTTCGAACTGGCTCTGCACGTTGCCGATCAAGGCCTTGGGGCTCACGCGCTCGCGCATCCAGCGTTCGAGGAACGGCTGGGCGGTGTTCCACAGATCCAGCTCTGGATACAGCTGACGACCCAGGCCTTCGATGTTCAGCAGGGTCTTCTGCAGCAGCACCAGTTGCGGCTGGACTTCCATGTTGAAGCGCCGCGCCGTCTGGAACAGGCGCATCAGCACCTGGCCAAATGAAATATCTTTTAACGGTTTTTCGAAGATCGGTTCGCACACGGTGCGGATCGCCGCTTCGAATTCGTTGAGCTTGGTTTCCGCCGGCACCCAGCCCGAATCGATGTGCAGCTGCGCCACGCGGCGGTAGTCGCGCTTGAAGAAGGCGAACAGGTTGCGGGCCAGGTAGTCCTGGTCCTGCGGGGTCAGGCTGCCGACGATGCCGCAGTCGATGGCGATGTACTGCGGGCTCCATGGGTTGACCGTGCTGACGAAGATGTTGCCCGGGTGCATGTCGGCGTGGAAGAAGCTGTCGCGGAACACTTGGGTGAAGAAGATCTCCACGCCGCGTTCGGCGAGCATCTTCATGTCGGTGCGCTGGTCGGCCAGGGTCGCCAGGTCCGTCACCTGGATGCCGTAGATGCGCTCCATCACCAGCACCTTCGGCCGGCACCAGTCCCAATAGACCTGCGGCACATAGAGCAGCGGCGAACCGTCGAAGTTGCGCTTGAGCTGGCTGGCGTTGGCCGCCTCGCGCAGCAGGTCGAGTTCGTCGTAGATGGTCTTTTCGTAGTCGCTGACCACGTCCACCGGGTGCAGCAGGCGGGCATCGGCCGAGACCTTCTCGGCGGCGCGGGCGAGGATGAACAGCCACGCCAGATCCTGGGCGATCACCGGCTTGAGGCCCGGACGGATCACCTTGACCACCACCTCTTCGCCGGTCTTGAGCTGGGCGGCATGCACCTGCGCCACCGAGGCGGAGGCCAGCGGCTCGACGTCGAAGCGGCTGAACACCTCGTCGATCCTCTTGCCCAACTGCTCTTCGATCAGCCGCACCGACAGTTGCGAGTCGAACGGCGGCACCCGGTCCTGCAGCAGCATCAGTTCGTCGGCGATGTCTTCCGGCAGCAGGTCGCGGCGGGTCGAGAGGATCTGCCCGAACTTGATGAAGATCGGCCCCAGGTCCTGCAGCGCCAGGCGCAGGCGCGCGCCCCGGCTCAGCGCCAGCGGCTTGCGCGGGAACCAGCGCCACGGCAGCACATAGCGCAGGCCCAGCAGGAACCACGGCAACGGGAGTTCGAACAGCAGGTCATCGAGTCGGTAGCGGATCACGACGCGCTGGATGCGCAACAGACGGCGGACGGCAAGCAGCTTCATGCGTTATCGCTTGGGTCGAGGGATCGGGAAAGGCGCTCGAAACGCGCCTCGAGACGTTCCAGATCAAGCTTGATCCGGTCCAGTTCGCGGAACCGGGCTTCGGCTTCGCGCTGCCCGACGAGGGTGCGCGATTCTTCGGCCAGGTATTCGGCGAGGTTCTGGTTGAGGCTGGCGAAGCCTTGCCGGTACCAGCGGGCGCGGCTGCGCAGGTGGCCGCCGACCAGTTGCGTGGCGACGGGGCCGAGCCAGCGCGAGAGTTCGTACTCCCAGTCCAGCTCCAGGTCCTGCAGGATGCCCGCCAGTTCCAGCAGCACGCCGCTGTCGCCGTCGAGCTCGACCTCCGGCGCGTGCAGCACCGCGGTCTTGTCCTTGCTCAGGGCCAGCTTCACCAGGCTCGACGCCGGCGCACGCAGGGTGCAGTCGACGCCGGTCTCCCAGCGCGAGGCCAGCATCAGGCCTTCGTCGCTGGGCAGGATGAACAGTTGCAGCGCCGGGCTTGCGCAGTCGACGGCGATGACTTTGCCGGTCAGGTGCGCCAGGCGCGGCAGCGCGGTGCTGTCGAGACGCAGCACCCGGTTCAGGCCGGTTTCGACGCTGGCCAGCAGCCCGGTCAGCAGCATCAGGGCTTGATGCCGCGGTGCAGGGCGACGATGCCCGAGGTCATGTTGTGATAGGTCACGCGGTCGAAGCCGGCCTCGACCATCATCGACTTCAGGGTTTCCTGGTCCGGGTGCATGCGGATCGACTCGGCCAGGTAACGGTAGCTTTCCGCGTCGTTGGTGATCAGCTTGCCCATCAGCGGCATGAAGGCGAACGAGTAGGCGTCGTAGGCCTTGGACATCAGCGCGTTGGTCGGCTTGGAGAACTCCAGCACCAGCAGGCGGCCGCCGGGCTTGAGCACGCGCAGCATCGAGCGCAGGGCGTCTTCCTTGTGGGTCACGTTGCGCAGGCCGAAGGCGATGGTCACGCAGTCGAAGTGGTTGTCCGGGAACGGCAGCTTTTCGGCGTCGGCCTGGACGAACTCGACGTTGCCCGACACGCCCACGTCCAGCAGGCGGTCGCGGCCGACCTTGAGCATGGACTCGTTGATGTCGGCGAGCACCACCTGGCCGGTCGGGCCGACGAGGTGCGAGAACTTCTTGGTCAGGTCGCCGGTGCCGCCGGCGATGTCCAGCACGCGGTTGCCGCTGCGCACGCCCGACAGCTCGATCGCGAAGCGCTTCCACAGGCGATGCATGCCGCCCGACAGGAGGTCGTTCATCAGGTCGTACTTGGCGGCCACGGAGTGGAACACCTCAGCGACCTTTTCGGCCTTCTGGCTTTCCGGGACGTTCTTGAAGCCGAAGTGGGTGGTGGGTTCGGCATCGCTGCCTTTGCGCTGATCAGTCATATCGCTGTCACCAAAAGAGAATGCGCGACATTCTAATCCCCAAGCCATGCTTTGTCTTGGAATGGCTCAAGGTAAGATGGGCGACCCTCGGGACGATTTGCCGCAGCCGCGGTCAGGATCTGCCGACAAGCCTTCATCAATCAGGAGTCATCCGATGGCCCGAATCAGTGTTGAACGTGCCCATAGCCTGGGCAAGGACGCCGCCCGCGAGAAAGCCGACAAGCTGGCGCAGAAACTCTCCGACCAATACGGCCTGGAGCCGCAGTGGTCGGGGGACACCCTGAACCTCAAGCGCTCCGGCGTGAAGGGCGAGGTGCATGTGGCGGAGGATTCGATCCGCGTCGACGTGGAGCTGGGCATGGTGATGTCGGCCATGAGCGGCATGATCAAGGCCGAGATCGAGAAGGCGCTGGACAAGGCGCTGGCCTGATCCCGACCTTTGCGGTGAACGGATAATCCTGTGGGAGCGGGCTTGCCCGCGAAGAGGCCGGTGCATCCGCAAGATTTCTTGTGGCAGGAACATGGTCTTCGCGGGCAAGCCCGCTCCCACAGGTACCGTGTCACGTTCACCTGCTTTATGTCAGTTGTTAGGGTGCCGTTTCTAATTTTTCTCCCTACTTTGTGCCTGAGCCCGACACTCGTCCGGGCAGTTCCTCAAACCTTCTGCGCGTGAGGTGCACCATGGCCAAAGTCATTTTGAAGAAAAAAATCGACGCTTCGACTTCCGCTCTGAGCGACGTCAAATCCTATGCCCGCAAGATCTGGCTGGCAGGCCTGGGTGCCTACGCCAAGGTCGGCCAAGAGGGCAGCGACTACTTTCAAGAGCTGATCAAGGCCGGTCAAGCGGTTGAAAAGAAAGGCAAAAAAGCCGTCGCCGAAAAACTCGAAGCGGCCAACGCCGAGATCGATGAGGCCAAGGGCGAAGTCAGCACCTTCAAGGGCCGGGTCGAAGTGCAGCTCGACAAGGTCGAGAAGGCGTTCGACACACGCGTCGCCAGTGCCTTGAATCGCATCGGCATTCCGTCTAAACATGACGTTGAGGCACTCTCTGCTAAGCTCGATGAGCTGACGGCATTGCTCGAACGCGTC
Source organism: Pseudomonas sp. R25(2017) (assembly GCF_002112565.1). NCBI lineage: Bacteria > Pseudomonadati > Pseudomonadota > Gammaproteobacteria > Pseudomonadales > Pseudomonadaceae > Pseudomonas > Pseudomonas sp. R25(2017). The sequence goes on along the minus strand of NZ_NEHZ01000019.1, from coordinate 128,200 downwards.
GCGCGTAAATCTTAAGGAGAACGGGATGGCTGGCAAAAAGAACACCGATAAAGAAGGCAGCTCGTGGATCGGGAAGGTCGAAGACTACTCCCGCAAGATCTGGCTGGCAGGCCTGGGCGTGTACTCGAAGATCGACACTGACGGCAGCAAGCTCTTCGAGTCACTGGTCAAAGACGGCGAAAAGGCCGAGAAGCTCACCAAGTCGGCGGTCGGCAAGAAAGTCGACGCCGCCAAGGATTCCGCTTCCTCGGCAAAATCGCGCATCAGCGGCGTGAAAGACCGCGCGCTGGGCAAGTGGGACGAACTGGAAGAGGCTTTCGACAAGCGCCTGAACAGCGCGATTTCGCGCCTGGGCGTGCCGAGCCGCAATGAGGTCAAGGCCCTGCACAGCAAGGTCGAGACCCTGACCAAGCAGATCGAGAAACTCACCGGTCTGAAAACCCAGCCTGTGGCCAAGACCGCAGCGGCCAAGCCGGCTGCGAAGCCTGCCGCCAAACCACTGGCCAAGGCTGCCGCCAAACCGGCCGCCAAGCCTGCGGCGAAAACCGCAGCGGCCAAACCGGCTGCGAAAGCGGCGGCCAAACCCGCTGCCAAGCCTGCCGCAAAACCTGCGGCGAAAACCGCTGCCGCCAAGCCAGCCGCCAAACCGGCTGCCGCGAAGAAACCGGCAGTGAAAAAACCGGCCGCACCGAAAGCTGCAGCGCCGAAACCGGCCGCCGCCAAGCCTGCGACCCCGGCCGCTCCGGTCAGCGCGTCGAACTCCGCCGCCGCTCCGGCATCCGCCGTGACCCCGACTGCCGCACCGACCCCGTCGGCGCCGTCCAGTCAGTCCTGATCCTCAGGGCCCAAGAAAACGCCCGGCCTGTGAAGGCCGGGCGTTTTTGTTTGTGGTCCTGTCTATCCAGAACGCTGCCTTACCCTTTTGATCCTGCCCGGCAGCGCCCTTGCCGACGCCATCGCCAGCAGGCTGGCTCCCACAGTGTCATGTGGCATCACCGGCCCCAGCAGGCTCGCTCCCACAAGGGAGATGCAATGGTCACTCGTGCTCTTCGAGGTACTGCAGCGCGAAGCGCTCCGTCGCCGCCTTGATCGGCGGCAGCAGGTGCGGCGCCACCAGCATCATGATCTGGTACACCACCAGCCGCACCTCGCCCTCGCGGTCGAGGATCCGCTGGTAGTCCAGGGAAAACAGCAAGGTCAGGGTGATCTGCTCCACCAGTTGCCCCAGGGCCTGGGTGTCGCTGACCAGCAGCCCCTGCGCCTTCAGGCGCGCCAGCAAGGACGCCAGCGTGCGCTTGAGGACATTGAGCAGGTTGCGGATGCCCTTGGCCAGCTTCGGCAGGCGTCCGGACAGGTTCGACAGGTCCTGGAACAGGAACCGGTAGAGCGCCAGGCGCTCGACGATCAGGTGCAGGAACAGCCAGTAGTCCTCCGGTGCCAGCTCGACGTCGGCGGGCGGGTCGAGCAACGGCGCCAGTTCGCCCTGAAAGCGTTCGAACAGCCCGAGGATCAGCGGCTCCTTGCCGTGGAAGTGGTAGTAGAGGTTGCCGGGGCTGATCCCCATCTCGTTGGCAACCTCCATGGTGGAGACGTTCGGCTCGCCCTTTTCGTTGAACAGCTGCAGGGCACATTCGAGAATCCGGTCGCGGGTTTTCATCCAGTCTTCTTAAAAGGTTTCGGGGCGTCAGCGCACGCGCACGTAGGTGCCGGGTGCCGCTTCCATCGTTGGGTAGTCGGGGCTGCCGAGGGTCATCTGGGTCTCGCGCTGGGCGCCGGAGCGCTGCTGGATCCACTCCAGCCACTGCGTCCACCAGCTGCCGTCGACCTTTTTCGCGTCGTAGTACCAGGCGCGGGGGTCGCCGCTCAGCTTGCCGTTCTCGACGTAGTTGGCCTTCGGGTTGCCCGGCGGGTTGAGGATGCTCTGCACGTGACCGCTGTTGGACAGCACGAAGCGCCGCTCGCCGCCCAGCAGCAGGGTCGAGCGGTACACCGCGTCCCACGGCGTGATGTGGTCGTTCATGCCGGCCACGTTGAAGCTGTCGACCGTGACCTTCTGCAGGTCGATCGGCGTGCCGCACACCTCCAGGCCGCCGGGGTGGGTCAGCGGGTTGTGCTTGAAGAAGTCCAGCAGGTCGCCGTGGAACGCCGCCGGCAGGCGGGTGCTGTCGTTGTTCCAGTAGAGGATGTCGAACGGCGGCGGCGCCTTGCCCAACAGGTAGTTGTTGACGAAGTAGTTCCAGATCAGGTCGTTGGGGCGCATCCAGGCGAACACCTTGGCCATGTCGCGGCCGTCGAGCACGCCCCGCTGGTAGGAACGGCGCTTGGCCGCCTCGAGGGTCTGCTCGTCGGCGAACAGCGTCGCCGGCGTGTCGAACTGGCTGTCGAGCAGGCTCACCAGGTAAGTGGCGCTGGAGACCCGGCGCAGCTGCCGCTTGGCCTGCAGGTGGCCTTGCAGCGCGGCGATGGTGAGGCCGCCGGCGCAGGCGCCCATCAGGTTGACGTCGCGGGCGCCGGTGATCGAGCGGCAGACGTTCATCGCTTCCTCCACCGCCTCGACGTAGGTCGACAGGCCCCATTCGCGGTGGCGCACGTCCGGGTTGCGCCAGCTGATCATGAAGGTCTGCAGGCCGTTCTTGAGGGCGAACTGGACGAAGCTGTTGTGCGGGCTCAGGTCGAAGATGTAGTACTTGTTGATCTGCGGCGGCACCACCAGCAGCGGCTTGGCGTACTGTTTCTCGCTCATCGGCCGGTACTGGATGAGCTCCAGCATCTCGTTGCGAAACACCACGGAGCCGGTGGTGGTGGCGACAGTCTTGCCGATCTCGAACGCCTGCTTCGACACTTGGCGCGGCAGGCCGTCGTTGTGCAGCAGGTCGTCGATCAGGTGGCCCAGGCCCCGTACCAGGCTCTGCCCGCCGGAGTTGAACAGCTCCTTGACCGCCAGCGGATTGAGCAGGGTGTTGGAGGGCGCCACGGCGTCGTTGAGCAGGCTGAAGGCGAACTGCGCGCGGGCGCGGTCGTCTTCGCTCATGCTGCTCTCGTCGATCCAGCTCTTGACCTGTTTCTGCCAGCTCAGATAGGCCTGAAGACTGCGCCGGTAGAACGGATTGAGGCTCCAGGCCGGATCGCTGAAGCGGGTGTCCTGCGCGTTGATCGGGTGCAGGGTCTCACCGAGCAGGACGCGGCCCAGCTGGCTTCCTAGCCTCAAGGCATGGCGTGCGCTGTGGATCGGGTTGCGCAGGCCATGGGCCGCGACGCTGCGCAGGGTCGAGATCAGATCCCGGCCGCGCAGCCCGGTCATCGCGCTTTGTGCATTGATGAACACGGCGGGGCTGGGCACCACGCCGGTCGCTGGTTTGTCGCGCATGAGTCAACACTCCTTCGTCTTCAGGCCAAACACAAACACACCGAACCAGAGAACCATAGACGCTGTTGCGGATTGTTGCCTGCGCGGCGTCCTGCCACACACCTTCCATAAAACGTGCCGGATCGGTCATGCCCCCGGCGATGCCGGATGCGGATGCATCACCGCACGCTGACGTTCCTCCTCCAGGAATTTCATGATGATCGGCGCCACCGCTTCGGCCCGGGTGATCAGGAACAGGTGGCCGTCGTCGATGATGTGCAGCTGGGCGTTGGGGATCCGCCAGGCGAGCATGCGCATGTTGATCAGCGGGATCAGCGGGTCGTCGTCGCCGGCCAGCACCAGGGTCGGCTGATGGATCTTGTGCAGCCAGTGGATGCTGGTCCAGCCCAGGCCCGCGAACAATTGCCAGTAGTAGCCCAGCTTGCCCGCCGAGCGCACCTTGGCCGCGTGGCTGGCGGCGAGGGTCGGGTCGCGGCGGAACGAGCCGCCGTAGATCAGCGGCGCGATGCGGATCACGTGGGACGGCTGGATGTAGCGGCGCGGGCTGGCCATCATCCACAGCACCTTCGGCTTGCCCGGCACCATGAAGGCACCGGCGGCGGTGGCCGCCAGCACCAGTTTCTTGCAGCGCTCGGGGTAGTCATGGGCGAACTGCTGCGCCAGGGCGCCGCCCCACGACACGCCGATCGCGTTGACCTGGCCGTAGTCGAGGTAGTCGAGCATCCGTGCGGTGAGTTTCGCCAGGCCGGCGAACCGGTACGGTCGGCTCGGCGTCGAGGAACCGCCGACGCCGGGCACGTCGAAGGCGATGACCTCAAGATCCGGATCCAGCGCCGCGACAAAGGGAAACACCAGCTCCAGGTTGGCGCCGATGCCGTTGAAGATCAGCAAGGGCGTCAAGTGAGGCTTGCCGGGGCGCACCGCGGTGCGGATGGTCTGGCCATCCAGGTCGACGGTGCGGAAGATGAACGGGTGCGGCATGCTCAGGCCCTGTGGCTATTGGGTTCACCCCCGCCCCGCAGGGTGGGGCGGGGGGTGTCGGTTACCGCTCGTGCACGTAAGTGCCCGGCGACGCTTCGCCCGCCGGGTACGCCTTGTTGCCCAGCTTCGCCGGGGCCTTCTTCAGTTCGCCCGAACGCTGGGCCTGCCACGCCTGCCAATGCAGCCACCAGGAGTCGGTGTGCTTGGTCGAGTTTTCCTGCCAGTCATCGGCGTCGTCGGCCATTTCGCTGTTGGTCATGTAGCGCGCCTTCGGGTTGCCCGGCGGGTTCAGGATGCTCTGGATGTGGCCGCTGCTCGACAGCACGAACTCGACCTTGCCGCCGAACAGCTGCGCCGACTTGTAGCAGGACTTCCACGGGGTGATGTGGTCGTTGGTGCCGGCCAGGGAGAAGATGTCGGCGGTGACCTGCTTGAGATCGATCGGCGTGCCGCACACTTCCAGTGCGTCGGGGCGGGTCAGCGGGTTGTTTTTGAACATTTCGATCAGGTCGCCGTGGAACGCGGCCGGCAACCGTGTGGTGTCGTTGTTCCAGAACAGGATGTCGAACACCGGCGGCTCGTTGCCGAGCAGGTAGTTGTTCACCCAGTAGTTCCAGATCAGGTCGTTGGGGCGCATCCAGGCGAAGACCTTGGCCATGTCCTTGCCTTCCAGCACGCCGGCCTGGTACGAGTGGCGCTTGGCGGTCTCCAGCGTCTGTTCGTCGACGAACAGGGCGACGTCGGTGTCCAGGGTGGTGTCGAGCACGCTGACCAGCAGGGTCAGGGCATTGACCTTGTTCTCGCCGATGGCCGCGTAGTGGCCCAGCAGGGCGGTGCAGGTGATGCCGCCGGAGCAGGCGCCGAGCATGTTCACGTCTTTGCTGCCGGTGATCGCGGTGACCACGTCCACCGCTTCCTTGAGGGCTTCGATGTAGGTCGACAGGCCCCACTCGCGCTGTTCCTTGGTCGGGTTGCGCCAGCTGACGATGAAGGTCTGCACGTTGCTGCGCAGGCAGAATTTGGCCAGGCTCTTGTCCGGGCTCAGGTCGAACACGTAGAACTTGTTGATCTGCGGCGGCACCACCAGCAGCGGTCGCTCGAACACCTGCTCGGTGATCGGCTTGTACTGGATCAGTTCCAGCACGTCGTTGCGAAACACCACCGCGCCTTCGGACACGCCCAACGTCTTGCCGACCTCGAACGCGCCCATGTTGACTTGGCTCGGCATGCCGCCGTTGTGCACCAGGTCCTTGGCCAGGTGCGAGAGGCCGTCGAGCAGGCTCTTGCCGCCGGTCTCGAAGAAGCGCTTGACCGCCGCCGGGTTCGCCGCGCTGTTGGTCGGGGCCATGGCTTCGGTCATCAGGTTGATCACGAAGTGCCCGCGCGCGATGTCCTTGGGCGAGAGGCTGCTGTCGTCGATCCAGTCGTGGAGTTCCTTGCGCCACGCCAGGTAGGTTTGCAGATAACGGCGGTAGAGCGGGTTCTGGCTCCAGGCCGGATCGACGAAGCGACGGTCGTCGCCGGCAGGCTGCAGTTCGGATTTGCCGAACAGCACGTTCTTGAGTTCAAGGCCGAAATGGGCGACATGCTTGACGCTGTGTATCGGTTGCCGGATGGCCTGGGTCAGCACCATGCGGGCGGAGGCCAGCAGATCCTTTCCGCGCAGCCCGACGACGGGATTGAGCCCCAAGGTGTTTTCCGAGGCTTGGTACTTCAGGTCATCGTTGTTCTTGTTACTCATCTACGACGCTCCATTGTCCTGAGACGAGTACCCGGTCCTCACTGTGCAGTCTTACAGCCGGTGCCAGGTACTGCCGCTCGGGTGACCGTTGATTCTGCAGGGCAGATCTGCAGTGCACGGAACACTGCAGGGAACTTGCCAGTTCCATTGGTTACCCGAGATTGGTTTTTTTCGCAAGCGGGCCAGTCCTCGGCCGCACAAGCGGAGCATTCAAACAGATGAATTTAGAAAATGCCCTCTAAACCGCCCGAGGCACGGGCTAGAGCATCAGCTTGACGACGGACTCGTCCGGGTCGCGGGATTTGCCGGCGGCTTTGAGTTCGTCCAGGTAATCGGCCCAGAGTGCGTCATAACGTCGCCCCAGTTCGTACAGGTATTCCCAGGTGAACAGTCCGCTGTCGTGGCCGTCGTCGAAGGTCAGTTTCAGTGCGTACTGACCGGCCGGTTCCACCTTGGTCAGGCCGACGTGGAGCTTGCCGTACTGCAGGATCGGTTTGCCGTGGCCCTGGACCTCGGCGGAGGGGGAGTGCACGCGCAGGAACTCTGCGGGCAGGGTGAACGATTCGCCGGACGCGTAGGCGAGCGTCAGGGTCTTGGAGGCTTTGTGCAGTTTGATGTCGGTGGGCAGCATGACCGGGTATCCGTCTGGTGCGGAACCTTGTGGGAGCGAGCCTGCTCGCGGTGGGGCGGCACATTCAACCCAGAGGTTGTCTGAACCGCCGCCATCGCGGGCAGGCTCGCTTCCACCGTTCCGCTACATCTGTAAGGGGGGCTTACAGGATATAACGGGACAGGTCTTCGTTCTGCGCCAATTCGCCCAGGTGGCTGTTGACGTAGTCGGCGTCGATCAGGATCGGCTTCTCGTCGTGGGCGCTGGCCAGGTCGCCGGCGCTGAACGACACCTCTTCGAGCAGGCGCTCGAGCAGCGTGTGCAGGCGACGGGCACCGATGTTCTCGGTCTTCTCGTTGACCTGCCAGGCGATCTCCGCCAGACGCTTGATGCCTTCGGGCTGGAACTGGATGTTCAGGCCTTCGGTCTTGAGCAGCGCGCAGTACTGCTCGGTGAGCGAGGCGTGCGGTTCGCTGAGGATGCGCTCGAAGTCTTCCGGGCTCAGGGCCTTGAGCTCGACGCGGATCGGCAGGCGGCCTTGCAGCTCCGGCACCAGGTCGCTCGGCTTGCTCAGGTGGAACGCGCCGGAGGCGATGAACAGGATGTGGTCGGTCTTGACCATGCCCAGCTTGGTGTTGACGGTGCAGCCTTCGATCAGCGGCAGCAGGTCGCGCTGCACGCCTTCGCGGGACACGTCGGCGCCGCCGACGTTGCCGCGCTTGGCCACCTTGTCGATCTCGTCGATGAACACGATGCCGTGCTGCTCGACCGCCTCCAGGGCCTTGGCCTTGAGTTCCTCTTCGTTGACCAGGCGCCCGGCCTCTTCGTCGCGCACCAGCTTCAGCGCTTCTTTGACCTTGAGCTTGCGGGCCTTCTTCTTGCCCTTGCCCATGTTGGCGAACAGGTTCTGCAGCTGGTTGGTCATCTCTTCCATGCCCGGCGGCGCGGAAATGTCGACGCCCATGGCTTCGGCCACTTCGATCTCGATTTCCTTGTCGTCCAGCTGGCCTTCGCGCAGGCGCTTGCGGAACAGCTGGCGGGTGTTGGAGTCCGGGGTCGGCGCGTCGTCGCTGTTGAAGCCCATGCGCGCCGGCGGCAGCAGGGCGTCGAGGATGCGCTCTTCGGCGGCGTCTTCGGCGCGGTGGCGCACGCGGGTCATCTCCTGCTCGCGCAGCAGCTTGATCGCGGCGTCGGCCAGGTCACGGATGATCGATTCGACGTCGCGGCCGACATAGCCGACCTCGGTGAACTTGGTCGCTTCGACCTTGATGAACGGCGCGTTGGCCAGCTTGGCCAGGCGACGGGCGATCTCGGTCTTGCCGACGCCGGTCGGGCCGATCATCAGGATGTTCTTGGGGGTCACTTCAACGCGCAGCTCTTCAGGCAGCTGCATGCGGCGCCAGCGGTTGCGCAGGGCAATCGCGACGGCGCGCTTGGCATCGTCCTGGCCGATGATGTGGCGGTTGAGTTCGTGGACGATTTCGCGGGGAGTCATGGACATGGTGATTGACGGTCCTCAAGCAGAAACGAGCTGTGGCGCAGGGCGCGGCAGGCTCATTCAGCGAGATCCTGCTCCTCAATGGTCTGGGTGTGGTTGGTGAAGACGCAGATGTCGCCGGCGATGCCGAGGGCGGTCTCGACAATTTCGCGGGCCGACAGGTCGGTTTTCTTCAGCAGGGCGCTGGCGGCGGCCTGGGCGTAGGCGCCGCCGGAACCCATGGCGATCAGGCCGTCTTCGGGTTCGACCACGTCGCCGTTGCCGGTGATGATCAGCGAGGCGTCCTTGTTGGCGACCGCGAGCATCGCTTCGAGGCGGCTCAGTGAACGGTCGGTGCGCCATTCCTTGGCGAGTTCGACGGCGGCGCGGATCAGGTGGCCCTGATGTTTTTCGAGCTGGCCTTCGAAGCGTTCGAACAGGGTGAAGGCGTCGGCGGTGGCGCCGGCGAAACCGGCGATGACCTGGCCGTGGTACAGGCGGCGAACCTTCTTCGCGTTGCCTTTCATCACGGTGTTGCCGAGGGAAACCTGGCCGTCGCCGCCCATGACGACTTTGCCGTGGCGGCGGACTGAAACGATGGTGGTCAAGGGAAGAGTCTCCACGCAGCGGGGCGAAAATGCCTTATGCACACCCATATGGGGGTGGAGGACGGTATTTCAACTGCGGGGGTGGCGAGGGGACGAGCGGAGGGCGCGGCTGTGGCGAGGGCGTTCGCTCCCTCCCGCCGCAAGTCCTGGGATCCTGGCCTGTCTGAAGCGCAGGATCCGCAGGGTTCGGGGGCGCTTGGCGCCCCGTCGGGAGCCAGCGCCCTTGCCGCAACGTGCCGGGTCAGCGGCTCTGGCGTTGTTGTAACAGCAAGTTGCTGAAGCCGCTGCCCGCCAGCTGCTTCTGTGCGGTGGTCAGTTGCTCACGGTTGCTGAACGGGCCGACCAGCACGCGGTACCAGGTCTCGTCCTTCACCGTGCCGGACTCCACCGACACCGCCTGGCCCAGCAGGATGATCTGCGCCCGCACCTTGTCGGCGTCGGCTTCCTTGCGGAACGAACCGGCCTGGAGGAAGAACTTGGTCACCGGCGCCGCCTTCGCCACCGGCGGGGCCGGCGGCGGCGTGATGCCGGCCAGCGCCGCCTGGGCCCGCGCGGTGTCGATCTTCGCCGCTTCCGCCGGGGTCACCGGGGTGGTCGGGATCGCCGGCACCTGCGGCGTCGGCAAGGTTTTCTCCGGCACGGCGTCCGGCGGCACGATCACTTCCGATTCCGGCAGCAGGGTGTAGAAGTCGTACTTCGGCTTCACCGGTTGCGTCGGGCTCGGAGGCGTCTTGTTGGCCTCGGCGATCTTGGTGGCCTTCTGCTGTTGCTGCTGCTCGACCTTCTCGCGCTTGACCGTGTCGCTGCCCTTGCCCGGCTCCAGTTTCATCAGGAACACGATGAACGCACCGACCGTCAGGCCGATGGCCATCCACAGCCAGCCCGGAATCGGTTGCTTGGCCGGGGCCTGGTAGCGGCTGGCGCCGCGCTTGGGGGCGGGTTTTTTCTTGGCAGCCAACTTACATGCGCTCCAGGGTTTCCAGGCCCAGCAGTTCCAGGCCTTGCTTGAGGGTACGGCCGGTCAGCGCGGCCAGGCGCAGGCGGCTTTGCATCTGCGCCGGGGTGTCGGCGGCGAGGATCGGGCAGTTCTCGTAGAAGCTGGAGAACAGGCCGGCGACGTCGTACAGGTAGGTGCACAGCACGTGCGGCGTGCCTTTCTCGGCCACGTTGTTCAGCACTTCGCCGAACTGCGCAAGCTTGGCCGCCAGTTCCAGCTCGTGCGCCGCTTCGAGGACGATCTGGCCGTCGACTTCGCTGAAGTCCTTGCCCAGCTTGCGGAACACGCCGGCCACGCGGGTGTAGGCGTACAGCAGGTACGGCGCGGTGTTGCCTTCGAAGTTGAGCATCAGGTCGAAGTTGAAGCTGTAGTCGCTGGTGCGGTGCTTGGACAGGTCGGCGTATTTCACGGCGCCGATGCCCACCACCCGGGCGATGTTGCGCAGTTCGTCCTCGGCCAGCGTCGGGTTCTTTTCCTTGACCAGGCTATAGGCGCGCTCGCGGGCCTCGGTCAGCAGGTCGATCAGCTTCACGGTGCCGCCGTCGCGGGTCTTGAACGGACGGCCGTCGGCGCCGTTCATGGTGCCGAAGCCCATGTGCTCCATCTCCATCGGATGGGTCACGAAACCGGCCTTGCGCGCCACGGCGAACACTTGCTGGAAGTGCAGGGCCTGACGCTGGTCGACGAAGTACAGCGCGCGGTCGGCGTTGAGCTTGCCGCTGCGGTAGCGCACGGCCGCAAGGTCCGTGGTGGCGTACAGGTAGCCGCCGTCGGCCTTGACGATGATCACCGGCAGCGGGTCGCCGTCGGCGTTCTTGAATTCGTCGAGGAACACGCACTGGGCGCCGTTGCTCTCCACCAGCATGCCGGCGGCCTTGAGGTCGTTGACCACGTTGATCAGGTCGTCGTTGTAGGCGCTTTCGCCCATCACGTCGGCCATGGTCAGCTTGACGTTGAGCAGCTCGTAGATCTTCTGGCAGTGCGACAGCGAGATGTCCTTGAACCGGGTCCACAGCGCCAGGCACTCGGCGTCGCCGGCCTGCAGCTTGACCACCAGGCCGCGGGCGCGGTCGGCGAACTCGGCGGACTCGTCGAAGCGCTGCTTGGCGGCGCGGTAGAAGTTCTCCAGGTCCGACAGCTCGTCGCTGGTGATCGGGTTTTCCTGCAGGTAGGCCATCAGCATGCCGAACTGGGTGCCCCAGTCGCCGACGTGGTTCTGGCGGATCACGTCGTCGCCGAGGAACTCGAGGACGCGGGCCACGCCGTCGCCGATGATGGTCGAGCGCAGGTGGCCGACGTGCATTTCCTTGGCCAGGTTCGGCGCCGACAGGTCGACCACGGTGCGCTGCGCAGGACCGGCCTTGCGCACGCCCACACGGGCGTCGGCCAGGGCGGCGTCAAGGCGGTTGGCCAGGGCCTGGGTGTTCTGGAAGAAGTTGATGAAGCCGGGGCCCGCGATCTCGGCCTTGGTGACGTTCTCGTCGGCCGGCAGGGCGGCGATGAGCTTTTCCGCCAGGTCGCGCGGCTTCATGCCCGCAGGCTTGGCCAGCATCATCGCGATGTTGCTGGCGAAGTCGCCGTGGGTCTTGTCGCGGGCGTTTTCCACCTGGATCGCCGGCGACAGGCCTTCAGGCAACACACCTTCGTTGACGAGTTGGGTGAGGGCTTGCTGGATCAGCTGGCGAATGGTGTCTTTCATGGTCGTCTCTTTCGACCGCTGGCGCGGCGGCGCATCGGTGCGCGGGTGGAAAAACTGGGCATTATCCGTTGCGAAGACGGGCTTGCCAACCTTAGCAGGCCGGATGTGGATGTGCGGCGACAATTGCGCCGCGATTCCTTGTGGCAGAGGGCCGGCCGGCGATGGCGATCCGTCCGTCAGTACAGGTCCACCGGATCGACATCCAGCGACCAGCGCACCGCCCGCCCGCTCGGCATCTGCTCAAGGGCCAGCAGCCAACCGGCCAGCAGCCGGTGCAACGGAGCCCGCGCCGTCGCCTGCAGCAGCAATTGAGCCCGATAGCGCCCGGCCCGGCGCTCCATCGGTGCCGGCACCGGGCCCAGCAGTTCGATGCCGCCGAGGTTCTGCTCGGCCAGCATGCGTTCGGCTGCGCTGCACGCTTCGTCGAGAAAAGCTTCGGCCTGGCCCGGCTTGTGCGCCTCGGCGCGCAGCAGCGCCAGGTGGGCGAACGGCGGCAGGCCGGCGGCGCGGCGCTCGCTCAAGGCCTGCTCGGCGAAGGCGAAGTAGCCCTGTTCGGTCAGTTGCACCAATAAAGGATGGTCGGCGAGGTGGGTCTGGATGATTACCTTGCCCGGCTCCTCCGCCCGTCCGGCGCGGCCGGCCACCTGCACGATGAGCTGCGCCATCCTTTCGCTTGCGCGAAAGTCGCCGGAGAACAGGCCGCCGTCGGCGTCGAGGATCGACACCAGCGTGACCCGGGGAAAGTGGTGCCCCTTGGCCAGCATCTGGGTGCCGACCAGAATGCACGGCTGGCCTTTCTGGATGGTGGCGAACAGCTGGTTCATCGCGTCCTTGCGCGAGGTGCTGTCGCGGTCGACCCGCAGCACCGGGTAGTCCGGGAACAGGATCGCCAGCCGCTCCTCGGCCCGTTCGGTGCCGGCGCCCACCGGCCGCAGGTCGACCCGCTCGCACTTGGGGCACTGGCGCGGCACGCGCTCGACATGGCCGCAATGGTGGCAGCGCAGTTCGCCGTAGCGCTGGTGCACGGTCATCCGCGCATCGCAGCGCTGGCATTCGGACATCCAGCCGCAGTCGTGGCACAGCAGGGTCGGCGCGAAGCCCCGGCGGTTGAGGAACACCAGTACCTGCTGGCCGGCGGCGAGGGTCTGGCCGATGGCTTGCTGCATCGGGCCGCTGATGCCGCTGTCCAGCGGCCGGCTCTTCACGTCCAGGCGCAGGAAGCGCGGTTGCTTGGCGCCGCCGGCGCGCTCGTTCAGGCGCAGCAGGCCGTAGCGGCCGGTGTAGGCGTTGTGCAGGCTTTCCAGCGAAGGCGTCGCGGAGCCGAGGACGATCGGGATGTTCTCCTGCCGTGCGCGCACCAGCGCCAGGTCCCGGGCGTGGTAGCGCAGGCCTTCCTGCTGTTTATAGGAGCCGTCGTGCTCTTCGTCGATGATGATCAGCCCCGGGTTCTTCATTGGGGTGAACAGCGCCGAACGGGTGCCGATGATGATGTCGGCCTCGCCGTCCCGGGCGGCGAGCCAGGCGTCGAGGCGGTCACGGTCGTTGACCGCCGAATGGAGCAGGGCGATGCGCGCGTTGAAGCGCTGCTCGAAGCGCGTCAGGGTCTGCGGACCGAGGTTGATCTCGGGGATCAGCACCAGGGCCTGCTTGCCGGCTTCGAGGGTTTCGCGGATCAGCTGCAGGTAGACTTCGGTCTTGCCGCTGCCGGTGACGCCGGCCAGCAGGAACGCGTGATAACTGTCGAAGCCGGCGCGGATCGCCTCATAGGCTGCGCGCTGTTCGGCGTTGAGCGGCAGCTCCGGCTGCGCCAGCCAATGCTCGTGGCGCACGCCCGGCGCATGGCGGCGCACCTCCACCTGCACCAGGTCCTTGGCCAGCAACAGGTCGAGGCTGTCCTTGTTCAGCATCAGTTTGCCCAGCAGCCCGTGGGCGACGCCGTGCGGATGCTGGGCCAGTGTGGCCAGGGCCTCCCGCTGGCGCGGGGCGCGGGCGATGCGCGGGTCGTCGAGGCTGGCGCCTGGGGCCGCCGACCAGAAGCGTTCCTGGCGGGCCTCGGCGGGCTCGCCCTGGCGCAGCAGCACCGGCAGCGCCCAGTTCAGGGTGTCGCCGAGGCTGTGCTGATAGTACTGGGCCGTCCACAGGCACAGCTTGAACAGGGCCGGCGGCAGCGGTGCGCTGGCGTCGAGCAGGGCCAGCGCGGGCTTGAGCTTGTCCGCCGGCACGTCGCTGGTGTCGCAGACCTCCACCAGGATCCCGATCATTTCCCGCCGGCCGAACGGCACCCGCAGGCGCATGCCCGGCTGCAGACGGTCGCGCGGCACGCCGGCCGGAGCGCGGTAGTCGAACAGGCGGCGCAGGGGGGAGGGCAAGGCGAGGCGCAAGATGGCGTCGGGCACGCGGGGTCTCGATCGGCAGACTGATGAAAGGAGCGGTCGCGCACATGACCTGTGGGGCGTCGCCTATGGGGCGGGAGCCTAGCAGACGGTCGGTTCAAGGGACAGCTTGCGTGATCGGCAAGGTCTGGTAGAATCCGCGCCCTAATTCCGTGCGGTATTCAACAATCGTGTTGGGTGGCGGCACGCTAGCTGAGGAAAGCACCATGAAAGCCGATATTCATCCAAACTACGTTGAAATCGATGTTACCTGCAGCTGCGGTAACAAGTTCGTCACCCGTTCGACTCACGGCAAAGCTCTGCCGATCGACGTTTGCAACGAGTGCCACCCGTTCTACACCGGTAAGCAGAAGACTCTGGACACCGGTGGTCGCGTTCAGAAGTTCGCCGACCGTTTCGGTGCTTTCGGCGCGAAAAAGGCCTAAGGCCGCTCATTCTGGAAAACCTTCAAGGCTTTTCCGGTCTGATGAAAAAGGCGTCCCTTGCGGGCGCCTTTTTTGTGTCCGCGATTTGGCTGCCGGGCGCCCAGGCGTTCTGCCCGGCGCCCGGCGGATTGGCTGATGTCGCGGTGCAGCGCGTGGTGGACGGCGACACCCTGCGCTTGAGCGACGGGCGCAGCGTGCGGATGATCGGGCTCAACACCCCGGAACTGGGCAAGCAGGGCCGCCGCGACGAGCCGTTCGCCGAGGCGGCGCGCCAGCGCCTGGCGTCGCTGGTGGCCGACAGCGGCGGGCGCGTCGGCCTGCTGCCCGGCAAGGAGTCCAAGGACCGTTACGGCCGGACGCTGGCGCACGTTTTCAGCCGCGGCGGCGTCAATCTCGAAGCGCAAATGCTCGCTGACGGCCTCGGGTATCAGGTGGCGGTGGCGCCGAACGTGGATTTCGTCGCCTGCCAGCAGGCCGCCGAACGCCAGGCGCGACGGGCCGGGCGCGGCGTGTGGAAGCGCTCGCCTGTACTGAAAGCGGAGCAGATCGCCCGCTCGGGCTTTGCCGTGGTCAGCGGGCGTGTGAGCACGGTCCGACGCAATCGGGGCGCAATCTTGATCGAAATACAGGACGCGCTTGTACTGCGCGTTGCGCCCAATCTGCTAGACCGTTTCGACGGCGCGGCGCTGCAACGGCTGGAAGGCAGGCAGATCGAGGCCCGTGGCTGGGTGGTCGACCGCTCGCGGCGCGGCGGATCGTCGCCGGGGCAGCCGCGCTGGCTGCTGCCGTTGACGGATCCGGCCATGCTGCAGCCTTCCCGCTGAAAAAAATTGTAGACATTTTTGCCGGTGATTGTGAACAGTCCAGCCCTTGCGGGCCGTGGCTCTTGGCCCAAAGTCGTAGGACAGCGCGCTTGACAGGGGTGACCGGCCAGTCTTGTGAGGACTTTGCGAGGCGCGTATCCTCGCTGACCAGTCTGTCCAACAGTAAAAAGCGGAATGCCAAAATGTCTGATCTGAAAACTGCCGCTCTCGAATATCACGCCAATCCTCGTCCAGGGAAGCTGAGTGTCGAGCTCACCAAGGCCACCGCCACCGCCCGCGACCTGTCGCTGGCCTACAGCCCCGGCGTAGCCGAGCCGGTACGCGAGATCGCCCGCGATCCTGAACTGGCCTACAAGTACACCGGCAAGGGCAACCTGGTTGCAGTCATTTCCGATGGCACCGCGATTCTCGGCCTGGGCAACCTCGGCCCGCTGGCCTCCAAGCCTGTGATGGAAGGCAAGGGCGTGCTGTTCAAGCGCTTCGCCGGCATCGACGTGTTCGACATCGAAGTCGACTCGGAAAGCCCGCAAGCCTTCATCGACACCGTCAAGCGCATCTCCATCACCTTCGGCGGCATCAACCTGGAAGACATCAAGGCACCCGAGTGCTTCGAGATCGAACGCGCCCTGATCGAACAGTGCGACATCCCGGTGTTCCACGATGACCAGCACGGCACCGCCATCGTGACCGCCGCCGGCATGATCAACGCCCTGGAAATCGCCGGCAAGACCCTGGCCGACGCCAAGATCGTCTGCCTGGGCGCCGGCGCCGCCGCCATCTCCTGCATGAAGCTGCTGGTGAGCATGGGCGCCAAGGTCGAGAACATCTACATGATCGACCGCACCGGTGTGATCCACGCCGGCCGTGACGACCTGAACCAGTACAAGGCCGTGTTCGCCCACGCCACCGACAAGCGCACCCTGGACGACGCCATCGAAGGCGCGGACGTGTTCGTCGGCCTGTCCGGCCCGAACCTGCTGACTGCCGAGCAGCTCAAGCGCATGGCGGCCAACCCGATCGTGTTCGCCTGCTCCAACCCGGATCCGGAAATCGCCCCGGAACTGGCCCACGCCACCCGCAACGACGTGATCATGGCCACCGGCCGTTCGGACTACCCGAACCAGGTCAACAACGTGCTGGGCTTCCCGTTCATCTTCCGCGGTGCCCTGGACGTTCGCGCCAAGCGCATCAACGAAGAAATGAAGATCGCCGCCGCCAACGCCCTGAAGGACCTGGCCAAGCTGCCGGTGCCGAAGGAAGTCTGCGCCGCCTACGGCGTCGACGCGCTGGAGTTCGGCCGTGAGTACATCATTCCGAAGCCGATGGACGCCCGCCTGATCACCGTCGTTTCCGACGCGGTGGCCAAGGCCGCCATCGAGACCGGTGTGGCGACCCTGCCGTATCCGAAGAACTACCCGCTGAAAAGCGTGGATGACGTGTTCAACGGCTAAGCCGTTGTAGCGCTTCAATCGAAGCCCCGGCTCGTGAGAGTCGGGGCTTTTTTGTGCCTGAGGGTTCTTGTACCGGCTTCACCGGCCCCATCGCCAGCAGGCTGGCTCCCACCGTTTTTTGCACTGTACCCACTCTGTGGGAACCAGCTTGCTGGCGATGAGACCAGTTCATTCACTGCAAATCCGACAGGTATAAAAAAAGCCCCGCACTTCTCGCGAAGGCGGGGCTCTTTTGGGGCTGCGATCAGAACAGATCGATCGGCGCCTGTTCGTCCGCCGGCAGCGGACTGCCCGGCACGGCGCCATTGCCGATCTCGTTGACCGACGGCGGTGTGTCTTCGGCCTTGAACAGCTCGAAGTACGCGCCCGGCGTGCTCGGCGAGGCGGCGCGGCCGCTGACCGGATCCACCCGCAGACTGAGGATGCCTTCCGGCTCCGCCTGGACATGCGGCGGCTTGTCCTTGAGGGCGGCGGACATGTAGTTCATCCAGATCGGCAGCGCCACGGTGCCGCCGAACTCCCGGCGGCCGAGGCTTTCTGGTTGGTCGAAACCGGTCCAGACCGTGGTCACGTAATCGGCGTTGTAGCCGGAGAACCAGGCGTCCTTCGATTCGTTGGTGGTGCCGGTCTTGCCGGCGATGTCGCTGCGGCCCATGGCCAGCGCACGGCGGCCGGTGCCGAGCTTGATCACGTCCTGCAGCATGCTGTTGAGGATGTAGGTGGTGCGGCCGTCGACGATCCGCTCGGCCACCGCCGGCGTCTGCGGGGCCACGGTGCTGCCGGGGGCTTCGCCCGGTGTCGCGTTGACGGTGAACGCTGGAGTGGCCGGGGCGGCGATGCCGTCGGTCGCCGCCGTGCCCTGGGGCACCGTCGGCGGGTTGGCGACGAACAGGGTGTCGCCGTTGCGGCTTTCGATCCTGTCGATGATGTACGGCGTGACCTTGTAGCCGCCGTTGGCGAAGGTGCTCCAGCCGGTGGCGATCTCCATCGGGGTCAGGGTCGCGGTGCCCAGCGCCAGGGACAGGTTCGGTGGCAGGTCCTGCTTGTTGAAGCCGAAGCGGGTGATGTAGTCGATGGTCTTGCCGACGCCCATCGCCTGCAGCAGGCGGATCGACACCAGGTTACGCGACTTGTACAGCGCTTCGCGCAGGCGGATCGGGCCGAGGAAGGTGTTGGTGTCGTTCTTCGGACGCCAGACCTTGTCCAGGTATTCGTCGACGAACACGATCGGCGCGTCGTTGACCAGGCTGGCGGCGGTGTAGCCATTGTCCAGCGCGGCGCTGTAGACGAACGGCTTGAAACTCGAACCCGGCTGGCGCTTGGCCTGCATGGCGCGGTTGTAATTGCTCTGCTCGAAGGCGAAGCCGCCGACCAGCGAGCGGATCGCGCCGTTCTGCGGATCCAGCGACACCAGCGCGCCCTGGGCCTGAGGAATCTGGCTGAACTTGAGCGAGTTGTTCGCCTGGCGCTGCACGCGCACCAGGTCGCCCACCTGCGCCACGTCCGATGGCTGGCGCGGGGCGGCGCCCATGCTGTTGGTGTTGAGGAACGGCCGGGCCCACTTCATGGTGTCCCAGGCGACGTGTTCTTCGCCGGTGCGGGTGAGCACCTGCAGGCCGTTCTTGTCGACCTGGGTGACGATGGCCGGCTCCAGGCTGCTGATGGTGCGCTGCTTGGTCAGCTCGTTGGCCCAGGCCTCGCGGGTCTTGCCGGGCAGGCGCGATTCGGGGCCGCGGTAGCCGTGGCGCTGGTCGTAGGTCATCAGGCCTTCATGCAAGGCGTTGTTGGCCATTTCCTGCAGGTTGCTCGGCACCGTGGTGGTGACGCGGAAGCCTTCGGTGTAAGCGTCGCTGCCGTAGCGACCGACCATTTCCGCCCGGGCCATTTCGGCGATGTACGGGGCGTTCACTTCCGGGGTCGGCACGTGGTAGCTGGCGTTCAGCGGCTCGTTGACGGCGGCGGTGTAGTCCGCCTCGGTGATCTTGCCCAGCTTGTACATGCGCCCCAGGATCCAGTCGCGGCGCTCCTTGCTGCGCGCCGGGTTGGCCAGCGGGTTGAAGCGCGACGGGGCCTTGGGCAGGCCGGCGATCATCGCCATCTGCGCCAGGCTGACCTCGCGGATCGACTTGCCGTAGTACACCTGCGCCGCGGCCTCGATGCCGTAGGCGCGGTTGCCCAGATAGATCTTGTTCACGTACAGCTCAAGGATCTCGTCCTTGGTCAGCTGCCGTTCGATCTGCAGGGCCAGGAGGATTTCGGTGGTCTTGCGCGAGAAGCTGCGTTCGCTGGTCAGGAAGAAGTTCTTCGCCACCTGCATGGTGATGGTGCTGCCGCCGGACTGGATGTGGCCGCTCTTGAGCAGTTGGGTCGCGGCGCGCATCAGGCTGCTCGGATCGACGCCGTAGTGGTTGGCGAAGTTGTCGTCTTCAGCACTTAGTAACGCATTGATGAAATTGGGGGGAATGTCGGCGAAACGGATCGGCGTGCGGCGCATTTCGCCAAATTCTGCGATCAACTTGTTGTCGCTGCTGTACACCCGGAGCGGAATCTGCAACTGAATGCTTCTCAGCGCCTCCACAGATGGCAAACCCGGACTAAGGTAAAGGAACGCGCCGCTGAGACCTAAAAGCAGTCCGCAGAAAACGGCGACGATGGACCAACCGAAAAATTTCAGCAGACGAATCAAGGCTCTTGGACATCCAGGGCAAAGAATGAAATTGGCGACGGGCTTGCGGCGACATGCACGAAGGGCCCGCGCTGGCGGTAAAAGCGGAAAAAATCGCTGGGCATTATAAGCACTTTTCCGCTGGGGGCGTCATTTGCGCTTCTGTCAAGACGGGGCGAGGGAACGCAAGGCGCATAACGGAGTCCGTAAGTCACGGATAGTCATAGGGATTGGGCAGTGCCAGGACTCTTCAACAAAAAGACCAACACGCTGCTGGGGATCGACATCAGCTCCACGTCGGTGAAGCTGCTGGAGCTGAGCCGCCAGGGCGAGCGCTACCGGGTCGAGGCCTACGCGGTGGAGCCGTTGCCGGCGAACGCCGTGGTCGAAAAGAACATCGCCGAACTCGAAGGCGTCGGCCATGCCCTGTCCAGGGTGCTGGCCAAGGCGCGCACGGGGCTCAAGGGCGTGGCGGTGGCGGTGGCCGGATCGGCGGTGATCACCAAGGTCATCGAGATGGATGCCGGCCTGTCCGACGACGAGATGGAGAACCAGCTCCGGATCGAGGCCGACCAGTACATTCCCTATCCGCTGGACGAAGTCGCCATCGATTTCGAAGTGCAGGGCGTGTCGCCGCGCAATGCCGAGCGGGTCAACGTGCTGCTGGCGGCCTGCCGCAAGGAGAACGTCGAAGTCCGCGAAGCGGCCCTGGCCCTGGCGGGACTCACGGCGCGGGTGGTGGATGTCGAGGCCTATGCCCTGGAGCGCTCGTTCGGCCTGCTCGCGACCCAGCTGGCGCAATCCCAGGAGCGCCTGACGGTCGCCGTGGTCGACATCGGTGCGACCATGACCACCCTGAGCGTCCTGCACAACGGCCGGATCATCTACACCCGCGAGCAACTGTTCGGCGGGCGCCAGCTCACCGAGGAGATCCAGCGCCGCTATGGCCTGACCTTCGAGCAGGCGGGGCTGGCGAAGAAACAGGGCGGCCTGCCGGACGACTATGTCGGCGAAGTGCTCCAGCCGTTCCGCGAGGCGCTGGTGCAGCAGGTGTCGCGTTCGCTGCAGTTCTTCTTCGCGTCCGGCCAGTACAATGCGGTCGACCATATCCTGCTGGCCGGGGGCACGGCATCGGTGCCGGGGCTCGACAGCCTGATCGAACAGCGCCTGGGCACGCCGACCCAGGTCGCCAACCCGTTTTCCGACATGGCGTTGAGCGGCAAGGTCAACGCCGGGGCGCTGGCCAGCGATGCGCCGGCCCTGATGATCGCCTGCGGGCTGGCGCTCAGGAGTTTCGACTGATGGCGCGGATCAACCTTCTGCCCTGGCGCGAGGAGCGCCGCGAAGAGCGGCGCAAGCGTTTCCTGCTGGCGTTGACCGGCGTGCTGGTGGGGTCGGTGGGCGCGGTGCTGATCGCCGACCAGATCATCGGCGCGGCCATCGAGCGGCAAACGTCGCGCAACGACTACATCGGCAAGCAGATCGCCTCGGTCGACGAGCGGATCAAACAGATCAGCGAACTCAAGGCCCGTCGCCAGCAACTGGTGGAGCGCATGCGCATCATCCAGGATCTGCAGGGCAACCGGCAGGTCAGCGGGCGGATCTTCGACCAGCTCGCCCGCACCCTGCCTGACGGGGTGTACTTCACCGACGTGAAGATGGTCGGCAAGACCTTGTCGATCAGCGGTGCGGCGGAGTCGAACAACCGCGTCTCCGACCTGATGCGCAACCTCGACGCCTCCGACTGGTTCGATGCGCCGGTCCTCAACGAAGTGAAGGCGACCACCGCCGGGCAGCTGGATCAGGCCAACACCTTTCAGCTGACCGTTCGCCAGACCCGGCCCAAGCTGGCGGAGGACGTCCAATGAAGCCATCCGAATGGCTGGGCAGCCTGCGCAGCATTGACTTCAACGACCTGGACACCGGCAACATCGGCTCCTGGCCGACCGCGGTGAAGGGTCTGGCCGGCGCGTTGCTGATGGTGCTGGTGCTGGCGCTTGGCTACAACTTCTTCATCAGCGATCTGGAGAACCAGCTCGAGCTCAAGCGCGAGGAAGAGGCCACGCTCAAGGAGCAGTTCGCGACCAAGGCGCACATGGCGGCCAACCTCGAGCTCTACACCCGGCAGATGAAGGAGATGGAAAACTCGTTCGGCGTGCTGCTGCGTCAGTTGCCCAGCGACACCGAGGTGCCGGGCCTGCTGGAGGACATCACCCGGACGGGGCTCGGCAGCGGGCTCGAGTTCGAAGAGATCAAGCTGCTGCCGGAGGTGGTCCAGCAGTTCTACATCGAGCTGCCGATCCAGATCACCGTCACCGGCGGCTATCACGACCTGGCGACCTTCGTCAGCGGCGTGGCCGGGTTGCCCCGGATCGTCACCTTGCACGATTTCGAACTCGCGCCGGCCAACCCCGAAGGCGGCTCGAAGCTGCGCATGAGCATCCTGGCCAAGACCTACCGCTACAACGACAAAGGACAGCCGCAAGACAAGGGGCCGACGCCATGAGCCCGATCCGGTGTTTCATTGCGCTTGCCCTGGCGCTGGGGCTGGGTGGCTGCGGGGGCGGCGACTTCAGCGACCTCGACGCGTACATGAACGAGATCCGCCAGCGCCCGCCCGGCAAGATCGAGCCCACGCCGGTCTTCCATGCCTATCCGACCTTCACCTACAGCGCAGCGAACCTGCGCAGCCCGTTCTCCCGCCAGGTGCGGGTCGACCTGGCGGGGCAGCGGCACGGCTCGCGCAATGTTCGGCCCGACCCCAACCGGGTCAAGCAGTACCTCGAAGGTTTCAACATCGAGCAGTTCGAGATGGTCGGCACGATTTCCAACGCCTCCGGCGCCTTCGCGCTGCTGCGCGGGGCGGGCGGGGTGCACCGGCTGAAGGTCGGCGACTACCTGGGGCGCAACGACGGTCGCATCGTCGCCATCAGCGCCTCCCAGGTCGATGTGGTCGAAATCGTTCCCGACGGCGAGGGCGCCTGGCTGGAGCGGCCGCGCACCATTCCTTTGAAAGAGCACTCATAGTGGAAGACGAACAATGAACAGGATTTTCGCAACCTTCGGTCTTTCGCTATGGATAGCGCTGCTGTCGCCGATGGTCGATGCGGCCACCCTCAAGGCCCTGGACGTGGCGGCGCTGCCGGGCGACCGGGTCGAGCTGAAGCTGTCCTTCGACGGCCCGCCGCCGCAGCCCAAGGGCTACACCACCGATTCGCCGGCACGGATCGCCCTCGACCTGCCGGGCGTCTCCAGCCAGTTGGCGAACAAGACCCGTGACCTGGGCAGCGGCAATGCCCGCTCGGCCACGGTGGTCGAGGCCAAGGACCGGACGCGGATGATCATCAACCTGACCCAGCTGGTGCCCTACGACACCCGGGTCGAAGGCAACACGCTGTTCGTCGTGGTCGGCCAGGGTGCCCGCAAGGCTGCGCCCCGCACGGCGGCGGCCACATCGCGCCCCGTGCCGGCCGCCGCGCCGGCCAAGGCTTACGCCCCGACGGCCAGGGCCATCCGGGGCGTGGACTTCCAGCGTGGCACGGCGGGCGAGGGCAATGTGGTCATCGACCTGTCCGACCCGGCCATCGCCCCGGACATCCAGGAACGCGACGGCAAGATCGTCCTCAACTTCACCCGCACCCAACTGCCCGAACCGCTGCGGGTGCGCCTCGACGTCAAGGACTTCGCCACGCCGGTGCAGTTCGTCAGCTCCAGCGTCAGCGGCGACCGGGCGACCGTGACCGTCGAGCCCGTCGGCACCTACGAGTACTCGACCTACCAGACCGACAACAAGCTCACCGTCAGCATCCGGCCGATGACGGTCGATGACCTGCAAAAGCGCAACGCCGACCGCAACAGCTACAGCGGCGAGAAGCTTTCGCTGAATTTCCAGGACATCGACGTGCGCTCGGTGCTGCAGCTGATCGCCGACTTCACCAACCTCAACCTGGTGGCCAGCGACACGGTGCAGGGCGGGATCACTTTGCGTCTGCAGAACGTGCCGTGGGATCAGGCCCTGGACCTGGTGCTCAAGACCAAGGGGCTGGACAAGCGCAAGATCGGCAACGTGCTGCTGGTGGCGCCGGCCGATGAGATCGCCGCCCGCGAGCGGCAGGAACTCGAGTCGCAGAAGCAGATCGCCGAACTGGCGCCGCTGCGCCGCGAGCTGCTGCAGGTCAACTACGCCAAGGCGGCGGACATCGCCAAGCTGTTCCAGTCGGTGACCAGCGCCGAGGCGAAAGTCGACGAACGCGGGTCGATCACCGTCGATGAACGCACCAACAACATCATTGCCTACCAGACCCAGGATCGCCTCGACGAGCTGCGGCGGATCGTGGCGCAACTGGACATCCCGGTGCGCCAGGTGATGATCGAGGCGCGGATCGTCGAGGCCAACGTCGATTACGACAAGAGCCTGGGCGTGCGCTGGGGCGGATCGATCCGCAACAAGGGCAACTGGAACACCTCCGGCGTGACCAACGGCGCGTCCACCACCATCGGCACGCCGGGCAGCACCAGCACCAACACGCCGTTCGTCGACATGGGCACCACCGGCAACACCTCGGGGATCGGCATCGCCTTCATCACCGACAACGTGCTGCTCGATCTCGAACTGACTGCCATGGAGAAGACCGGCAACGGGGAAATCGTCTCCCAGCCGAAGGTGGTCACCTCCGACAAGGAAACCGCCAAGATCCTCAAGGGCACCGAAATCCCCTACCAGGAAGCCAGCTCCAGCGGCGCCACCTCGGTGTCGTTCAAGGAGGCTTCGCTGTCGCTGGAGGTGACGCCACAGATCACCCCGGACAACCGCATCATCATGGAGGTCAAGGTCACCAAGGACGAACCGGACTACCTGAACAAGGTGCAGGATGTGCCGCCGATCAAGAAAAACGAGGTCAACGCCAAGGTGCTGGTGAACGACGGCGAAACCATCGTGATCGGGGGCGTTTTCTCAAATACTCAAAGCAAGGTCGTAGATAAGGTGCCATTTCTTGGCGATGTGCCGTATCTTGGCCGCCTTTTCCGGCGTGATGTGGTCTCGGAGAAAAAATCCGAGCTGCTGGTCTTCCTCACTCCGCGTATCATGAATAACCAGGCGATTGCTGTGAGTCGTTGATTCTGTGCGAAATTTGATTCTTGTAGGCCCGATGGGCGCTGGAAAAAGCACCATCGGCCGGTTGCTGGCCAAAGAGCTGCGCCTGCCGTTCAAAGATTCCGACAAGGAAATTGAACTGCGCACGGGCGCCAATATCCCGTGGATCTTCGACAAGGAAGGCGAGCCCGGCTTTCGTGACCGCGAGCAGGCGATGATCGCCGAGCTGTGCGCGTTCGACGGCGTGGTGCTGGCCACCGGCGGGGGCGCGGTGATGCGCGACGCCAACCGCAAGGCCCTGCACGAGGGCGGGCGGGTGGTGTACCTGCACGCCTCCGTCGAGCAGCAGGTCGGGCGCACGTCACGCGACCGCAACCGGCCGTTGCTGCGCACCGCCGATCCGGAAAAGACCTTGCGCGACCTGCTGGCGATCCGTGACCCGCTGTACCGGGAGATCGCCGATCTGGTGGTGGAAACCGACGAGCGGCCACCGCGCCTGGTGGTGCTCGACATCCTCGACCGTCTGCAGCAGCTTCCGCCCCGTTAAAGCGCCGCCCGAAATGCGCTATCCTCGGCGTCCCGTCATGCCCGGGGGTGTGGCGGATGGCGTGCGGGCGACGTCATACCGGCTAAGACCGCGGACATCCGATAATTCAGCCATCTTCACTGTGGGGACACATGCAGACACTCAAGGTCGATCTGGGCGAGCGCAGCTACCCGATTCATATTGGCGAAGGTTTGTTGGACCGGCCTGAACTGTTGGCTCCGCACATCCATGGGCGGCAAGTGGCGATCGTCTCCAACGAGACCGTGGCGCCGCTCTATCTTGAGCGTCTGACCCGCACTCTGGCGCCGTACTCGGTGATCTCGGTGGTGCTGCCAGACGGCGAGGCGCACAAGAACTGGGAAACCCTGCAACTGATCTTCGACGGCCTGCTGACCGCCCGGCACGACCGCCGCACCACCGTGATCGCCCTGGGCGGCGGCGTCATCGGCGACATGGCCGGTTTTGCGGCCGCCTGCTACCAGCGCGGCGTCGACTTCATCCAGATCCCCACCACGCTACTGTCCCAGGTCGATTCGTCGGTGGGCGGCAAGACCGGGATCAACCATCCGCTGGGCAAGAACATGGTCGGCGCGTTCTATCAGCCGAACGTGGTGCTGATCGACACCGCCTCGCTCAAGACCTTGCCGGCGCGCGAGCTGTCCGCCGGTCTGGCGGAAGTCATCAAGTACGGGCTGATCTGCGACGAGCCGTTCCTGACCTGGCTCGAAGACAACGTCGACAAGCTGCGCAACCTCGACCCGCAGGCGCTGACCTACGCCATCGAGCGTTCCTGCGCGGCCAAGGCGGCCGTGGTCGGCGCCGACGAACGGGAGTCCGGCGTTCGCGCCACCCTCAACCTCGGCCATACCTTCGGCCACGCCATCGAGACCCACATGGGCTATGGTGTCTGGTTGCATGGCGAGGCGGTCGCCGCCGGTACGGTCATGGCCCTGGACATGTCCGCGCGCCTGGGCTGGATCAGCGCCCGGGAGCGTGACCGCGGCATCCGCCTGTTCCAGCGCGCCGGCCTGCCGGTGGTGCCGCCCGAAGAGATGACCGAGGCCGATTTCCTCGAACACATGGCAATTGACAAGAAAGTGATCGACGGTCGCTTGCGCCTGGTGCTGCTGCGCCGGATGGGCGAAGCGGTGGTGACCGACGATTATCCGAAAGAGGTTCTACAGGCCACGCTGGGAGCGGACTACCGTGCCCTGGCTCAGCTTAAAGGTTGATAGGATTCCGATGACCAGTTTGCATGCCGACGAGGCGTTCCTCGGCCATTTCCAGTTAAGTCACGACCCGTTCGCGCCAAGGGTGCCGGGCTTCAAATTCTTCCCCGCCCAGCGCAAGCCAGTGCTGGGCCAGCTTCATCATCTGGCGCGCTACAGCCAGTTGCTGCTGGTGGTCACCGGCCCTCAGGGCAGCGGCAAGACCCTGTTGCGCCAGGCGCTGGTGGCCAGCACCAACAAGCAGTCGGTGCAGAGCGTCGTCGTCTCGGCCCGTGGCGCCGGCGACGCGGCCGGTGTGCTGCGCCAGGTGGCCCAGGCGCTGGACGTGGTCCAGGCCGACGTCAACGCGATCCTCGCCCAGGTGGTGCAGTTGGCGCTGACCGGTCAGGAAGTCTACCTGCTGGTGGACGATGCCGAGCAGCTCGACGAGTCGGCCCTCGAGGCCCTGATGGCCTTGGGCGCCGGTGCGCCGGAGGGCCGTCCGCACGTGTTCCTGTTTGGCGAGTCGTCGCTGATCGCCCAGCTCGACGCGCTGCAGCTTGAGGAAGAGCGCTTCCATGTGATCGAGCTGCAGCCGTACACGGAAGAGGAAACCCGCGAGTACCTCGACCAGCGGCTCGAAGGCGCAGGCCGCGGCATCGAACTTTTCACCGCAGATCAGATCTCTGATATTCACGAAAGCTCCGAGGGCTGGCCGGGCAACATCAACCAGGTCGCCCGCGATGCGATGATCGAAGCCATGATCGCCAGCCGCACTGCGGTCAAGCGTCCAAGTATGGGGTTCAACATGCCGAAGAAACACGTATTGGCGATTTCCGCCGTGGTCGTGGTCGCGGTCGCGGCTGCCTGGCTGATGCCGGGCCGCAGCAAGGCGCCGACCGCCGGGGCACCGGCCAACGAACAGGCCCAACTGCCGCTGGGCCAGGGCGGTCAGGGCGGTGCTCCGTCCGTCGAGTTCAACGGCAACACCCAGCCGATGCCGTTGCCGTTGGTCGGCAACTCGCAGCCGGTGATGCGCGGCCCGCTGGCCGAAGCGGCCGGCGGCATCACCGAAGGCGACGACGGTGTGCCGGTCGAGGGCTCCAGCGCCACGCCGCCGACCGTGACCACCACCGCGCCGCCGGCAGGTGTGCCGGCCGGTCCTGCGCCGACCCCGGTTCCGGTGCCTGTGCCCGTGCCGGCGGCGAAGCCTGCGCCGGCCCCGACCCAAGTCGCCGTCGCCAAGCCTGCTCCTGTCGCGCCAGCGGCCAAACCGGCCCCGGCGCCGGCCAAGCCTGTGGCGGCCGCCAAACCGGCCGAGAAGCCCGCCGAGAAGCCGGTCGCCAAGGCTGCCGGCGGCAGCTGGTACGCCGGCCAGGCGCCGGGCAACTACGTGGTGCAGATCCTCGGCACCAGCTCCGAAGCGACCGCGCAAAGCTTCGTCAAGGAGCAGGGCGGCGAGTACCGCTATTTCAAGAAAGTCCTCAACGGCAAGCCTCTCTACGTGATCACCTATGGCAGCTTCGCCAACCGTGATGCGGCCGTTTCTGCCATCAAGGCCTTGCCAGCGAAGGTTCAGGCTGGTAAACCTTGGCCTCGCACTGTCGCCAGCGTCCAACAGGAACTGGCTACAACTCGCTGAAGATTCGGCGGCCTTACCCAGGCCGCCTCTCCCGGCACCTCAAAATCTCCACGAGTGCGCGCTTCCTTCCAAGGTCGCGTGCCTTGTGGTGTCTGCGTCACAGTAGTCTTTGAGTCGTTGCGGTCAGAATTAAAAAAGTTTTGACTAGCACAGCAGATCGCTTTAAACATTTCACAAACGCGACATGAATTTGCGACATTTCGTCGTCAAATTTGTGAGCCTCTGTGTCGCTGTGTACAATGACCACCCTTTTGCCCCCGCAAAGCCGGCGTACGTTCGGCGCGAGATGCAAGTGGTTGAATTGAAAAGAAATTTGCCTCGAAAAGAGGCAGCCTGGTGAGAAAGTGTCTATGAAAGCAGGTCTGTACCAACCAGATGAATTCAAGGATAACTGCGGCTTCGGCCTGATAGCCCACATGCAGGGCGAGCCCAGTCATACCCTTTTGCAAACGGCCATTGAGGCCCTGACCTGCATGACCCACCGCGGTGGGATCAACGCGGACGGCAAGACCGGTGACGGTTGCGGTCTGCTGATTCAAAAGCCTGATGCGTTCCTGCGCGCCATCGCCCAGGAAGCCTTCAGCGTCGAACTGCCCAAGCAATACGCCGTGGGCATGGTCTTCTTCAATCAGGATCCGGCCAAGGCCGAAGCCGCTCGCGAAAACATGAACCGCGAGATCCTCGCCGAAGGCCTGCAGCTGATCGGCTGGCGCAAGGTGCCGATCGACACCAGCGTCCTCGGCCGCCTGGCCCTGGAGCGCCTGCCGCAGATCGAGCAGGTGTACATCGGCGGCGAAGGCCTGAGCGACCAGGACATGGCGGTCAAGCTGTTCAGCGCCCGCCGTCGCTCGTCCGTGGCCAACGCCGCCGACACCGACCACTACATCTGCAGCTTTTCCCACAAGACCATCATCTATAAAGGCCTGATGATGCCGGCCGACCTGGCCGCGTTCTATCCGGACCTGGGTGACCAGCGCCTGCAGACCGCGATCTGCGTGTTCCACCAGCGCTTTTCCACCAACACCCTGCCGAAGTGGCCGCTGGCCCAGCCGTTCCGCTTCCTCGCCCACAACGGCGAGATCAACACCATCACCGGCAACCGCAACTGGGCCCAGGCCCGCCGCACCAAGTTCACCAACGATTTGATGGACCTGGAAGAGCTCGGCCCGCTGGTCAACCGCGTCGGTTCCGACTCCTCGAGCATGGACAACATGCTCGAACTGATGGTCACCGGCGGCATCGACCTGTTCCGCGGCGTGCGGATGATCATTCCGCCGGCCTGGCAGAACGTCGAGACCATGGATCCGGACCTGCGTGCGTTCTACGAGTACAACTCGATGCACATGGAGCCGTGGGACGGCCCGGCCGGCGTGGTGATGACCGACGGCCGCTACGCCGTGTGCCTGCTCGACCGCAACGGCCTGCGCCCGGCGCGCTGGGTCACCACCAAGAACGGTTTCATCACCCTGGCGTCGGAGATCGGCGTCTGGAACTACCAGCCTGAGGACGTGCTCGCCAAGGGCCGCGTCGGCCCTGGCCAGATCTTCGCCGTGGACACCGAAACCGGGCAGATCCTCGACACCGACGCCATCGACAACCGTCTCAAGTCCCGCCATCCGTACAAGCAATGGCTGCGCAAGAACGCCCTGCGCATCCAGGCGACCATGGAAGACAACGACCACGGTTCGGCCTTCTACGACGTCGACCAGCTCAAGCAGTACATGAAGATGTACCAGGTCACGTTCGAGGAGCGCGACCAGGTGCTGCGTCCGCTCGGCGAGCAAGGCTACGAAGCCGTCGGCTCGATGGGCGACGACACGCCGATGGCCGTGCTGTCCCAGCGCGTGCGCACGCCGTACGACTATTTCCGTCAGCAGTTCGCCCAGGTGACCAACCCGCCGATCGACCCGCTGCGCGAAGCGATCGTGATGTCGCTGGAGATCTGCCTCGGCGCCGAGCGCAACATCTTCCAGGAATCGCCGGAGCACGCCTCCCGCGTGATCCTCAGCTCGCCGGTCATTTCGCCGGCCAAGTGGCGTTCGCTGATGAACCTCGACCGTCCGGGGTTCGAGCGGCACATCATCGACCTGAACTACGACGAAAGCGTCGGCCTCGAAGCGGCGATCCGCAATGTCGCCGACCAGGCCGAAGAGGCCGTGCGCGCCGGCCGCACCCAGATCGTCCTGAGCGACCGCCACATCGCCCCGGGCAAGCTGCCGATCCACGCTTCGCTGGCCACCGGCGCGGTGCACCACCGCCTGACCGAAAAGGGCCTGCGCTGCGATTCCAACATCCTCGTCGAGACCGCCACCGCCCGCGACCCGCATCACTTCGCGGTGCTGATCGGCTTCGGCGCGTCGGCGGTCTACCCGTTCCTGGCCTATGAGGTGCTGGGCGACCTGATCCGCACCGGCGAAGTGCTGGGCGACCTCTACGAGGTGTTCAAGAACTACCGCAAAGGCATCACCAAGGGCCTGCTCAAGATCCTGTCGAAGATGGGCATCTCGACCATCGCCTCGTACCGCGGCGCCCAGCTGTTCGAAGCCATCGGCCTGTCGGAGGAAGTGTGCAACCTGAGCTTCCGCGGCGTGCCGAGCCGCATCAAGGGTGCGCGTTTCGTCGACATCGAAGCCGAGCAGAAGGCCCTGGCGACCGAAGCCTGGAGCCCGCGCAAGCCGATCCAGCAGGGCGGCCTGCTGAAGTTCGTCCACGGCGGCGAATACCACGCGTACAACCCGGACGTGGTCAACACCCTGCAGGCCGCCGTGCAGCAGGGCGACTACGCCAAGTTCAAGGAATACACCGCGCTGGTGGACAACCGTCCGGTGTCGATGATCCGCGACCTGCTCAAGGTCAAGACCCTCGACAAGCCGCTGGACCTCAGTGAGATCGAGCCGCTGGAATCGGTGCTCAAGCGCTTCGACTCCGCCGGCATCTCCCTCGGCGCCCTGTCGCCCGAGGCCCACGAGGCCCTGGCCGAAGCCATGAACCGCCTCGGCGCGCGTTCCAACTCCGGCGAAGGCGGTGAGGATCCGGCGCGTTACGGCACCCTCAAGAGCTCGAAGATCAAGCAGGTCGCGACCGGCCGTTTCGGCGTGACTCCCGAGTACCTGGTCAACGCCGAAGTGCTGCAGATCAAGGTCGCCCAGGGCGCCAAGCCGGGCGAGGGCGGTCAACTGCCGGGCGGCAAGGTCAACGGCCTGATCGCCAAGCTGCGCTATGCGGTGCCGGGCGTGACCCTGATTTCGCCGCCGCCGCACCACGACATCTATTCGATCGAAGACCTGTCGCAACTGATCTTCGACCTGAAGCAGGTCAACCCCCAGGCGCTGGTCTCGGTGAAGCTGGTGGCTGAAGCGGGCGTCGGCACCATCGCCGCCGGCGTGGCCAAGGCCTATGCCGACCTGATCACCATCTCCGGCTACGACGGCGGCACCGGCGCTTCCCCGCTGACCTCGATCAAGTACGCCGGCGCACCGTGGGAGCTCGGCCTGGCCGAAACCCACCAGACCCTGCGCGGCAACGACCTGCGCGGCAAGGTGCGGGTGCAGACCGACGGCGGCCTGAAGACCGGCCTCGACGTGATCAAGGCCGCGATCCTCGGCGCCGAAAGCTTCGGCTTCGGCACCGCGCCGATGATCGCCCTGGGCTGCAAGTACCTGCGCATCTGCCACCTGAACAACTGCGCCACCGGCGTGGCGACCCAGAACGAGAAGCTGCGCAAGGATCACTACATCGGCACCGTCGACATGGTGGTGAACTTCTTCACCTACGTCGCCGAAGAGACCCGCGAGTGGCTGGCCAAGCTCGGCGTGCGCTCGCTCGAAGAGCTGATCGGCCGCACCGACCTGCTGGAAGTGCTCGAAGGCCAGACCGAGAAGCAGCACCACCTGGACCTGACGCCGCTGCTGGGCAGCGACCACGTGCCGGCGGACAAGCCTCAGTTCTGCGGCGTGGAACGCAACCCGCCGTTCGACCAGGGCCTGCTGGCCGAGAAAATGGTCGAGATGGCGACCGCGGCGATCAACGACCTCAGCGGCGCCGAATTCAGCCTGGACATCTGCAACTGCGACCGTTCGATTGGTGCGCGGGTCTCCGGCGAAATCGCGCGCAAGCACGGCAACCAAGGGATGGCCAAGGCGCCGATCACCTTCCGCTTCAAGGGCACGGCGGGCCAGAGCTTCGGCGTGTGGAACGCCGGCGGCCTGAACATGCACCTGGAAGGCGACGCCAACGACTACGTCGGCAAAGGCATGACCGGCGGCAAGCTGACCATCGTGCCGCCCAAGGGCAGCGCCTATCAGACTCAGAACAGCGCCATCATCGGCAACACCTGCCTGTACGGCGCCACCGGCGGCAAGCTGTTCGCCGCCGGCACCGCAGGCGAGCGTTTCGCCGTGCGCAACTCCGGCGCCCACACGGTCGTGGAAGGCACCGGCGATCACTGCTGCGAATACATGACCGGCGGCTTTGTCTGCGTCCTGGGCAAGACCGGCTACAACTTCGGCTCCGGCATGACCGGCGGATTCGCCTACGTGCTCGACCAGGACAACACCTTCGTTGACCGGGTCAACCACGAACTGGTGGAGATCCAGCGGATCAGCGGCGAGGCGATGGAGGCCTATCGCAGCCACCTGCAGAACGTGCTGAACGAGTACGTCGCGGAAACCGACAGCGAGTGGGGTCGTGAGCTCGCCGAGAACCTCGACGATTACCTGCGCCGTTTCTGGTTGGTCAAGCCGAAGGCCGCCAACCTGAAATCGTTGCTTTCCAGCACCCGTGCCAACCCGCAGTGATGCGCCTGAAGAGTTTGATGAGGTTTTAACAATGGCTGAACGTCTGAATAACGACTTCCAGTTCATCGATGTCGGGCGCAAGGATCCGAAGAAGAAACTGTTGCGTCAGCGCAAGAAAGAGTTCGTCGAGATCTACGAACCGTTCAAACCCCAGCAGTCGGCCGACCAGGCCCACCGCTGCCTGGGTTGCGGCAACCCGTACTGCGAATGGAAGTGCCCGGTGCACAACTTCATTCCCAACTGGTTGAAGCTGGTGGCCGAGGGCAACATCCTCCAGGCCGCCGAACTCTCGCACCAGACCAACACCCTGCCGGAAGTCTGCGGCCGGGTGTGCCCGCAGGACCGTCTGTGCGAGGGTGCCTGCACCCTCAACGACGGCTTCGGCGCGGTGACCATCGGTTCGGTCGAGAAGTACATCACCGACACCGCGTTCGCCATGGGCTGGCGTCCGGACATGTCCAGGGTCAAGCCGACCGGCAAGCGCGTCGCGATCATCGGCGCGGGCCCGGCGGGCCTGGGTTGTGCCGACGTGCTGGTGCGCGGCGGCGTGACCCCGGTGGTGTTCGACAAGAACCCGGAAATCGGCGGTCTGCTGACCTTCGGCATCCCCGAGTTCAAGCTGGAGAAGACCGTGCTGAGCAACCGGCGCGAAGTCTTCACCGGCATGGGCATCGAGTTCCGCCTCAACACTGAGGTGGGCAAGGACGTGACCATGGAGCAACTGCTCGCCGAATACGATGCGGTGTTCATGGGCATGGGCACCTACACCTACATGAAGGGCGGCTTCGCCGGCGAGGATCTGCCGGGCGTCTATGACGCGCTGGATTTCCTGATCGCCAACGTCAACCGCAACCTGGGCTTCGAGAAGTCGCCGGAAGACTTCGTCGACATGAAAGGCAAGAAGGTCGTGGTGCTCGGCGGCGGCGACACGGCGATGGACTGCAACCGCACCTCCATCCGCCAGGGCGCCAAATCGGTGACCTGCGCCTACCGCCGTGACGAAGCGAACATGCCCGGCTCGCGCAAAGAGGTGAAGAACGCCAAGGAAGAAGGCGTGAAGTTCCTCTACAACCGCCAGCCGATCGCCATCGTCGGCGAAGACAAGGTCGAAGGCGTGAAGGTGGTCGAGACCCGTCTCGGTGAACCGGACGCCCGCGGCCGCCGCAGCCCTGAGCCGATCCCGGGCTCCGAAGAGATCATCCCGGCCGACGCCGTGGTCATCGCTTTCGGTTTCCGCCCGAGCCCGGCGCCGTGGTTCGAGCAGTTCAGCATCCAGACCGACAGCCAGGGCCGCGTCGTGGCTCCGGAGAAGGGCCAGTACAAGCACCAGACCAGCAACCCGAAGATCTTCGCCGGCGGCGACATGGTGCGCGGTTCTGACCTGGTGGTGACGGCGATCTTCGAAGGCCGCAATGCGGCGGAAGGGATCCTCGACTACCTGGGTGTCTGACCGGGCGGCACAAAGCCCTGTAGGAGCGAGCCTGCTCGCGATGAAGGTATTTCAGTCACTGCACAGTGGCTGATCCGCCGCCATCGCGAGCAGGCTCGCTCCTACAGTTGTTTCTCGGTGTTGCCGAAACCTGCGCATTCATTGCGACAAATTGACCCGATAGACAAAAGGCTGACCTGCATCCGTGCCTTTTGCGTCGCGCTCTGAGAAAATGCCCGCACTTTTTTTCCGGATGCCGACATGACTGCCCTGAAGAACGACCGTTTCCTCCGCGCCCTGCTCAAGCAACCCGTTGACGTCACCCCGGTGTGGATGATGCGCCAGGCCGGCCGCTACCTGCCTGAATACCGCGCCAGCCGTGCCCAGGCCGGTGACTTCATGAGCCTGTGCATGAACCCGGCGTTCGCTTGCGAAGTCACCCTGCAACCCCTCGACCGCTATCCGCAGCTGGACGCGGCGATCCTGTTCTCCGACATCCTCACCATTCCCGACGCCATGGGCCAGGGCCTGTACTTCGAGACCGGCGAAGGCCCGCGCTTCAAGAAAGTCGTCAGCACCCTGGCCGACATCGAAGCCCTGCCGATCCCCGATCCGCAGAAGGACCTGGGCTACGTGATGGACGCGGTCAGCACCATCCGCCGCGAACTGAACGGCCGCGTGCCGCTGATCGGTTTCTCCGGCAGCCCGTGGACCCTGGCGACCTACATGGTCGAAGGCGGCTCGTCGAAAGACTTCCGCAAGACCAAGGCCATGCTCTACGACAACCCGCAGGCCATGCACCTGCTGCTCGACAAGCTGGCGCAGTCGGTGACTTCCTACCTCAACGGCCAGATCAAGGCCGGCGCGCAGGCGGTGCAGATCTTCGACACTTGGGGCGGCAACCTGTCGGCGGCGGCTTACCAGGAATTCTCCCTGGCCTACATGAAGAAAATCGTCAGCGGCCTGATCCGCGAGCACGAAGGCCGCAAGGTGCCGGTGATCCTGTTCACCAAGAACGGCGGCCTGTGGCTGGAGAGCATCGCCGAGGCCGGCGCCGACGCGCTGGGCCTGGACTGGACGTGCGACCTGGGCAACGCCCGCGCCCGTGTCGGCGACAAGGTCGCGCTGCAAGGCAACATGGACCCGACCGTGCTCTACGCCAAGCCGGAAGCGATCCGCACCGAAGTCGGACGCATCCTCGCCAGCTACGGCAAGGGCAGCGGCCATGTGTTCAACCTCGGCCACGGCATCACCCCCGAGGTCGATCCGGAACACGCCGGCGCCTTCCTGCGGGCGGTGCATGAGTTGTCGGCGCAGTATCACGAGTAACCGACACCCGATACGAACGGTGGGAGCGAACCAGCTCGCGATGGCGGAGCGTCAGACACGCAAGTTCTGACGGATTCACCGCTATCGCGGGAAGGCTCGCTCCCACCGTTGTTTTTTGGCGGTCTGTCAGGCCTTCACGCCGCCGAGGGGTTGCAGTTTGGCCAGCTTCAACGCCACCAGCAGCGCCACCAGCAACAGCGCGCCGATGAACAGGCCGATGCCGTTCCACCCGCCCACGTGCCAGAACACCCCGCCCGCCGTGCCGGCGATGCTTGACCCCGCGTAGTAGCTGAACAGGTACAGCGACGAGGCCTGGCCCTTGGCCTTGGTCGCGCGGCGGCCGATCCAACTGCTGGCCACCGAGTGCGCGCCGAAGAAGCCGAAGGTGAAGATCAGCATGCCGGTGATCACCAGCGCCAGCGGTGTGGCCATCGTCAAGGCGAGGCCGGCGGACATCAGCACGATGGTGGCCCACAGCACTTTGCGCCGGCCCAGCCGGTCGGCCAAAGCGCCGATCTTCGCCGAGCTGTAGATGCCCGACAGGTACACCACCGACAGCAGGCCGACGAACGCCTGATCCAGGTGATACGGCTCGGCCAGCAAGCGGTAGCCGATGTAGTTGAACAGGGTGACGAACGCGCCCATCAGCACGAAGGCTTCCAGGAACAGCAGCGGCAGGCCGGCGTCGCGAAAGTGCATCAGGAAACCGTCGAGCAGGCTGCGCGGGTGCAGCGAACGCGGGCGGAAGTTGCGCGATTCGGGGAGGATCCGCCAGAACACCGCCGCCGCGATCAGCGCCAAGGCGCCGAGCACCAGCATTGCCGTGTGCCAGCTGACGAAGTCGATCAGCACGCCGACGATCAGGCGCCCGCACATGCCGCCGATCGCGTTGCCGCCGATGTACAGGCCCATGGCCAGGCCCAGGTGCTGCGGATGGATCTCTTCGCTCAGGTACGTCATGGCCACCGCCGCCAGGCCGCTCAGCGACAGCCCGACCAATGCACGCATGAACAGCACGCCGTGCCAGCCCGGCATCAGGGCGCTGCCGACCGTGCACAGCGCCGCGGCGAACAGGGCGGCCACCATCACCGGCTTGCGGCCGATGCGGTCGGATACGGGACCGGTGATCAACAGGCCCACGGCCAGCAGCGCGGTCGCGACCGACAGGATCAGGCTGCTTTGCGCGGCATTGACCGAAAACTCCTTGGACAGCAGCGGCATCATCGGCTGCACGCAGTACAGCAGGGCGAACGTCGCGAAGCCGCCGCAGAACAGCGCCAGCACCGTGCGGATGAACGCCGGCGTGCCTTTTTCGATGTAGATCTCTTGCAGTTCGGCCCTCACGTCGTCTTTCGCGACGTGAGGGATTTCATGGGCGAGGGGTGCGACGGCGGTTTTCACTTCAGACCTCGGAGGGCACAGGCAGGCGGGCAGTGAAAAAATCATATAGCTGGCTAATGTTTCTATCCAATATATTGTTCGACCTGTTTGATAGCTTTGACGACCTATTGGGAACGCCATGGAATTACGTCACCTGCGCTACTTCATCGCCGTGGCCGAAGAGCTGCATTTCGGCCGCGCCGCCCAGTCGCTGGGCATTTCCCAGCCTCCGTTGAGCCAGCAGATCCAGGCGCTGGAGCAGGAAATCGGTGCGCGCCTGTTCGAGCGCACCAACCGTCGGGTCGAGCTCAGCGAGGCCGGACGGCTGTTCCTGGAAGAGGCGCGGCTGGCGCTGGCCCAGGTCGACAAGGCGGCGGACGTCGCACGGCGTGCGCAGTTGGGGGAACTGGGTGAACTGAAGATCGGTTTCACTTCGTCGGCGCCGTTCAACTCGACCATTCCCCAGGCGATCTTCGCTTTCCGCCAGCGTTTTGCGGCAGTGCACCTGAAGCTGCGGGAGATGAGCAGCACGATGGTGGCCGATGCGCTGCTGGACGAGTCGATCGAGGTCGGCATCATGCGCCCGCTGGCGGGGCTGCCGGATTCGCTGAGCGTGGTGGAACTGACCCGGGAGCCGCTGGTGGCGGTGCTCAGCGCCAAGCATCCGTTGGCGTCGGGCAGCGAAGACGGCCTGTTCCTGTCGGCGTTGGCCTTGGAGCCGTTCGTGTTTTTCCCGCGCAGCTACGGCAGCGGCCTGTATGCACAACTGCTGAGCCTGGCCCGCGACGCCGGTTTCAGCCCGCATTTCGCCCAGGAGGCCGGCGAGGCGATGACCATCATCGGCCTGGTGGCGGCAGGGCTGGGCGTGTCGGTGCTGCCGGCGTCCTTCCAGCGGATGCGCATCGACGGCGTGGTCTACCGCCCGCTGCTCGACCCGGCGGCGGTGTCGGCGGTGTGGCTGGTGCAGCGCAAGGATCAGAAATCGCCGATGGCCAAGGCGTTCGTGGAGCTGCTGACGCGCAAGGTCGAGCCCTTGACGGCGTGAGGGCTGCGCCGTCGATCGCGAACAGGCTCGCTCCCGCAGGGATTGCGTCGGCTATTGTGGGAGGGGCCAGGACGCTCAAGGCACTCTGACCAGATCCCCCTTGAGCGCCACCCGCGTCACGAACACCCCGGCCCGGCATTCGTAGGTGTTCAGATCCTTGCGCACGTGCCCGTCGTAGAAGCTCACGATGTTGGTCACCGCATTCGCCCCGGCGCGCTTGGCCTCGGCCTGCAGCGCGATCAGGTTCGATTGCAGCACCCATTCGCACGAGTCGTGATCGCTCTTGTTGAACCCGTTGGTTTCCAGATCGCTGACCACGTCCCGGCGCAGCATCTGCTGAACCCCCGGCGGCGTGTTGCCGGTCAGGTAGAACTTCACGCTGCCGTCCAGCCGCCCGGCGCGGATCGCGTCCGACAGCACGGTCTCGAACGGCATGTACATCAGGTTGGTGGCGTGGCTGGCCACCGGCAGCAGGGCGAGGACAGCGGCGGCGATCAGGGCTTTCACTGGCATGGTCTACTCCTTGACGCGAAAGAGAACCGCGAGTGAAAGGCCCGCCGTTCCGACAGGCGTTTGCGCAGGCCTGCTTGAGCGAGTGTAGATGGTGCTGGCGAAGGGATTCGGTATTGAGGTTGCCGCTATACATCTCGCGTAACGGAACTGTCGTTGGGAAAGTCTTCGGTCTTGCCCAGAATCAGCCCTTCATTAAAACGAGTCTCATGGCCGTCTTCTGATGGTTAGGGGCCAAATGCCAGCCGTTGCCCGATATCGCTTGTCGGCCAATACTGTCGATGTTCCCGCAAGGGGCTTGTGAGACTCTGAGGATCCTGTGCAAGCAGCTATCGCAGAGCCAGGCAGGTGATGGGCCATGACACGCCGACCTGCCTGTGAAAGGGCGCCGCAAGGCGCCCTTTGTCATTTCCGGCGCCACTGCACCTTCATCAGATCGCCTTTCAGCGCCAACGCCGGAAGATCAACGACGTGTTGACGCCACCGAAGGCGAAGTTGTTGTTCATCACGTAGTCATGGCTCATCTGCCGGAATTCGCCGCGCAGGTAGTCGAGCTTGCCGCACAGCGGATCGATCTCGTCGAGGTTGAGCGTGTGCACGTACAGGTCGCGGTTGAGCATTTCGATGCTGAACCACGACTCCAGCGCCCCGCAGGCCCCCAGGGTGTGGCCCAGGAAGCTCTTCTGCGAGCTGATCGGCATGCGTTCACCGAACAGGCCGCTGGTGGCCAGGGTCTCGGCGATGTCGCCCTGTTCGGTGGCGGTGCCGTGGCCGTTCACGTAGCCGATGGCGTCCGGCGCAAGGCCGGCGTCCTCCAGCGCCAGTTCCATGGCCCGGCGCATGGTGACCAGCTCGGGACGGGTGGTGTGCTGGCCGTCGGCGTTGCTGCCGAAGCCGACGATCTCGGCGTGGATCCGCGCGCCGCGGGCCAGGGCGTGCTCCAGCTCCTCCAGCACCAGCATTCCGGCGCCTTCGCCGATCACCAGGCCGTCGCGGCCCTTGTCGTAGGGGCGCGGGGAGGTGTGCGGGGCGTCGTTCTTCAGGCTGGTGGCGTACAGGGCGTCGAACACCATGGCTTCGGTCGGGCACAGCTCTTCGGCGCCGCCGGCGAGCATCATCGGCAGACGGCCGAACTTGATCGCCTCGTAGGCGTAGCCGATGCCTTGGCTGCCGCTGGTGCAGGCGCTGGACGTCGGGATCAGGCGCCCGGTGAGGCCGAAGAAGATGCTGATGTTGGCCGCCGTGGTGTGCGGCATCATCCGCACGTAGGAGTTGGCGTTCAGGCCTTCGGCCACCGAGTTGAGCAGCATGTTGCCGAACGCCTTGATCTCGTCGGTGCTGCCGGTGGACGAACCGCAGGCCACGCCCATGCGGCCGTCCCGGATCGAGTCGTCGCCGAGCAGCCCGGCGTCGGCCAGCGCCTGTTCGGCGGCGCCGACGGCGAGGCGCGAAACCCGGCCCATGCTGCGCAGTTGCTTGCGCGTCCAGTGCGCGGGCACGGAAAAGTCATCGATGGGGCCGGCCAGGCGCGTGTTGAGTTCGCTGAACCGGTCCCATTCGTCCATCCGGCGGATGCCGCTGCGGTTGGCGGCGAAGTTGCCGGCGATGGTATCCCAGTCGCTGCCAAGCGAGGTGATGCCGGCCATGCCGGTGACGACGACGCGTTTCATCAGCACAGGCCTCCGTTGACCGCCAGCACCTGGCGGGTGATGTACGACGCTTCCGCCGACATCAGGAAATTCACCGCGCCGGCCACCTCTTCCGGGGTGCCCATGCGTTGCGCCGGGATCATTTTCATCAGTTCCTCCACCGGCACGTTCTCGTCGAGCATCGCCGTGTCGATCAGGCCCGGCGCGACGCAGTTCACTGTGATTTTGCGCTTGGCCAGCTCGATCGCCAACGCCTTTGCCGCGCCGATCACGCCGGCCTTGGAGGCGCTGTAGTTGACCTGGCCGCGGTTGCCGATCAGCCCCGACACCGAGGTGATGCAGACGATCCGACCGGCGGCGCGGCGGCGGATCATCGGCATCGTCAGCGGGTGCAGGACATTGTAGAAACCGTCGAGGTTGGTGCGCAGCACCACGTCCCAGTCGTCCTCGCCCAGGGCCGGAAAGGCGCCGTCACGGGTCAGGCCGGCGTTGAGCACCACGCCGTAGCAGGCGCCGTGGACTTCGACGTCGGCTTCCAGCACGGCCTTGCAGGCCTCGCGGTCGGCCACGTCGAACTGCAGGATCCGGGCGTTGCGGCCCATCGCTTCGATCTCGGCCTTCACGGCCTGCGCCTCGGCCATGCCGCTGCGGCAATGCAAGACGATGTCATGGCCTGCGCGGGCCAGGCGCAAGGCGATGGCGCGGCCGATGCCACGGCTGGAGCCGGTGACCAGTACGGATTCAGTCATCGTTCGACTCCCTTTTCTGTCCAGAGGTTGTTTGATCGAGGTAAGCGGCCGGCCGCGGCGGGCGGAACACGTTGAGCCGGGCGCTGGCGTGGATGCCGGGGGCATCGATGTGGCATTCGAACACGCCCATGCCGTTGTCGTCCTCCAGCGAGCGGATGCCGTGGACGGTCAGCTCGCTGCCGGCCGGGAACGCCTCGACATTGCACTCGAAGCGACGGGTGCCGAGCAGGAAGCCCAGCTCCACCGGGTTGCCCTTTTGCCGGGCGTGGCAGCCGGCGAAGGCGGCGACGCTCTGCGCCATCAGTTCGAGGCCGACCCATGCCGGCAGGCTGCCGTCGGGCAGGCTGAACAGGCCGTCGGGGCGGACCGTGAGGCAGGTGCGGATCTGCTCGTCGTCGAAGCCTAGGATCCGGTCGATCAGGATCATGTCGCCGGCGTGGGGCAGCAGTTCGGCGAGCGGCCAGTCGTTCATGGTGCGTCTCCGATAATCAGGCTGACGTTGTTGCCGCCGAAGGCAAACGAGTTGCTCATCAGGTAGCGGGGTGCAATGGACGACAGGCGGTCGTGCGCGGTCACCCAGCGCAGGGCCGGCAACGCCGGATCCGCCTGACCGTCCCAGATGTGTGGCGGCAGGCGCCCTTCGCGGTTCTCGGCCGCCAGGCTCAGCCAGCAGAACGCGGCCTCCAGGGCCCCGGCGGCGCCAAGGGTGTGGCCGGTCATCGGCTTGGTCGAGGAGCACGGCACGCCGTCCGGAAACAGGCCGGCGACGGCCAGGCTTTCCATGGCGTCGTTGTGCTGGGTCGCCGTGCCGTGCAGGTTCAGGTAGCCGATCTGCGAGGCTTGCAGGCCGGCGCGGGCCAAGGCCTTCTGCATCGCTTGCAGCGCGCCGCGGCCGGAGGGCTCCGGTGCGGAGATGTGATGCGCATCGGAACTGGCGCCATCGCCCAGCAACGCGATCGCAGGACCTGCGCCGCGTTCGCGGCTCATCACGAACAGCACCGCCGCCTCGCCGATGTTGATGCCGTCGCGGTTGGCCGAGAACGGATTGCAGCGTTCGTCCGATACCGCTTCCAGCGCCGTGAAGCCGTTGATCGTCAGCTTGCACAGACTGTCGACGCCGCCGCACAGCACCGCGTCGCACACGCCCAGATCGAGCAGGCGGCGGGCGCTCATCAGCGCGCGGGCGCTGGAGGTGCAGGCGGTGGAAATCACATAGGCCGGGCCGCTCAGTTGCAGCCAGTCGACCAGGAAGTTCGCCGGAGCGCCCAGTTCCTGTTGCCGGTAGTCGTAGTCGGCCGGGAAGCGCTGCTCGCGGAGGTAGCGGGCCAGGCCCTGGCTGGCTTCGTCGATGCCCGAGGTGCTGGTGCCGAGCACCACGCCGACGCGGTCGGGGCCGTAGGTGCGGATCGCCTGATCGATGTCGTCGCGGATCTGCAGGGCGGCTTCGAGCAGCAGCCGGTTGTTGCGGCTGCCGTGCGCCGCCAGCGCCGGCGGAACGGGGGGCAGGTCGCCGTGGACGCCCGCCACCGGCAGCTCGCGCTCCGGCACCCAGCCGGCCTCGCGGCGCATGCCCGAGCAGTCGCCGGCGAACAGGTTGCGGGCGACTTCAGGCTTGTCGCGGCCCAGGGCGCAGATCACTCCGAGGGCATTGAGGTAGGTGGTCATGGCGTCGGTTCACCGAGCGGGGACACGCGGTAGTGCGGGCCTTGGGGCAGATTCAATTCGAAGCTCAACGGTTGTGCGTAACGGATGTCCCAGCGCGCCGGCAGGGAACGATGCCCGCCGCCCTGTTGCGCGGCGGGGTAATTGTGCGTCAGTTCGGCGGACGGGGTCAGGGCGAACAGCAGCGCGGCGAACAGTTCCCGGGCTTCCGGGTTGGGCGGCAGCAGGCCGTCGGCCTGCCAGCGTCCGTCGACCAGCCGCTGGCGGGCCTGGGGAATGCCCAAGGGATCCATCATCGACCAGCGGATCCCGCCGCCTTCGCGCTGGATCACCAGCAGCCAGTCCTGGCGCTGGCCGGCCAGTTGCCGCTCGATGTGCAGTTGCAGCGGCAAAGGCAGCGTCGGGTCGGCCGCCGGCAGCGGCGCCTGGCTGGCGCAGGCGCCCAGCAAGGCCAGGCCCGCGAGCGCGAACAGGCGCAGCAGCGCGGACACGGCGCGCCAAAGCCCGGCAACGGGGGCGGCCGGCACACGGCCTTCGCGGGCGAGCCCGCGCCCATACGGTACGCACAGCATCAGTCGGCGACCTCCAGCGGTTTGCGGGCGACGACGTTGACCAGGGTTTCCTCACGCTGGCCGAACGGTTTGGGCCGGCGCAGGCCGAAGCGTTCGAGCAGGCCGA
Organism: Pseudomonas sp. R25(2017); assembly: GCF_002112565.1. Taxonomy (NCBI): domain Bacteria; kingdom Pseudomonadati; phylum Pseudomonadota; class Gammaproteobacteria; order Pseudomonadales; family Pseudomonadaceae; genus Pseudomonas; species Pseudomonas sp. R25(2017). The sequence goes on along the minus strand of NZ_NEHZ01000019.1, from coordinate 85,243 downwards.
AATCCTTCGCCCGGCTCCACCACAGGTACGGGTACGAGACGTTGCGCCCGGTGAACTCGAAGCCCTGCCCGCGGATCATCTCCAGGTACTGCGCCGCGCTCTTCTGCACCTGCATCGGGTGGCGGAACAGCCAGCGGATCACCCATGTATCAATGTAGGCCTCGGTGGACTCGGCGAACAGCAGGTGGCCGCCGGGCTTGAGCACCCGGTAGAACTCGGCGAGGGCCTTTTCCTGTTCCACCAGGTGATGGAAGGTCTGGTGGCAGAACAGCAGGTCGACGCTGTTGTCGGCCACCTTGAGGCTGGCGCAGTCGCTGCCGATCAGCTCGACGTCCAGGTCCAGGCTGGCGGCTTCCTCGGCGCTCAGGGCGAGGCTATGGGGGTCGGCGTCGAGGCCGATCAGGTACTTCGGCGCGAAGGTCTGGTGCAGGTGACGGAAGGACTTGCCTTGGCCGCAGCCGGCGTCCAGCAGCACCGGGCGCTCCGGCAGCGGCCCGTCGAACAGACCGCGCAGGTCATTGATCGCCACGCGCAGCACATGGTGCTGCCAGGTGTGGCTGCGCAGGAACCAGAAGCCGAAACGGGTCTCCTCGACGTAGCTGTCGCTCAAGTAGTTCATGGGGCGTCCTTTGCGCAGAGTTCGGAAATCGTTTTCAGCCGGCGGCGCGCTTCGCTGACGAACGGGTTGCGCCCGTCCCAGGCGTAGCCGGCGAGGATCGAGCAGATCATCCGGCGGATGTCGGGGGAGGCGTGCTCATGGAAGATCACGTCCTGGAAGGTGCCGGCATACCAGCCTTCGACGTAGGCGCGGAACGTGTCGACGCCGCGTTTGAGGGGGACGGCGAATTCGCTGTGCCAATCGACCGTTTCGCCCTGCAGCTGGCGGTGCAGCAGGCCGGCGGCCATGCTCGCCGAGCGCATTGCGATGGTCACCCCGGAGGAAAACACCGGGTCGAGGAATTCCGCCGCGTTGCCCAGCAGCGCGAAGCCCGGGCCGTGCAGGGCCTTGACGTTGGCCGCGTAGCCGCCGAGGGAACGCGCCGGGGTGTCCCACACGGCATGCGCCAGCACGCCGGCCAGGCTCGGCGTTTGTGCGATGAAGCCGCGCAGGCAGGCGTCGAGGTCGCCCTCGTGCCCCTGGAAGTGTTCGGCACCGGCCACCACGCCCACCGAGCAGCGGCCGTCGCTGAACGGAATGGTCCAGAACCAGACGTCCCGCTGCTGCGGGTGGACGGTGACGAGGATCTTCTCGCGGTCGAAGCCCGGGTGGGCGATGCGGTCTTCGACGTGGGTGAACACCGCCTGGCGCAGCGGGAAGTCCGACGGCGCCTCCAGGTCCAGCAAGCGCGCAAGCACCCGGCCGTAACCGCTGGCGTCGAGCACGAAATCCGCTTCGACGCGGTACTCGCCGCCGTCCTCCCGCTGCACGGTCAGTTGCGGCCGCGGACGGTCGAAGTCGACGCCGGCGATGGTTTCGCCGTAGCGGATCTCCACCCCTTGCAGGGCGGCCTGATCCGCCAGCAGCTTGTCGAAAGCGGCGCGCTGCACCTGGAAGGTGGTCGGTTTGCCGGCGGTGAAGGTGTCGCTGAAGTCAAAGGCGCTGTAACGCTCGCCCCAGGCGAACGCGGCGCCGGTCTTGCGCTGGAACCCGGCGGCGTTGACGGCATCGAGCATGCCGGCTTCCTCGACGAAGTCCAGGCAATGGCACAGCAGGCTCTCGCCGATGGAGAAACGCGGGAAGTGTTGGCGCTCGATCACCAGCACATCGTGCCCCTGGCGCTTGAGCAGCGCGGCGGCGATGGCGCCGGACGGGCCGGCGCCGATCATGGCCACCTGGCGGGATTCCATTTCAACGGTCGGCACGTGAGCTCCTGGCCGGGGCGGCGGTAGGGTTCGGCGACGCGCGGTGCAGGCCGATGAGGGCCGGCATCAGCGTTGCGAACAGCCCCATCAGCATCAGCGCGAAGTACAGCGCCGGGCTGATCAGGCCTTGTTGAAGCAGCAGGTTGAGAAAGACGATTTCGCTCAGGCCGCGGATGTTCAGCAGCACGCTTTCGCGCCAGCGGCTGGCGCCCGGGAACGAGGCGCCGGCCCAGCCGAGGCCGAGCCAGTTGCCCAGCAGTTTGCTGGCGACCGGTAACAGCAGCAGCGCCGCCCATTGCGCGGCTCCGAGGCTGGCGAGGGCGCTGTGCACGTCGATCTGGACGATGCCGAAGGTGAGGATCAGCGGAATGGCGATCCAGGTCTGCAGGCGGTTCATCCAGCGTGCCGGCAGCGGCAGCACCAGCGGTACCTTGAGCGCCGCCATGCACAGCAGGTAGCCGATGCCGAAGATCAGCGCATTGAGCTTGAAGTGTTCGGCCGTCACCAGCAGGCCGAAGAAAGCGAGGCTGTAGGACAGCGGCCGACGCACGCGCAACAGGCGCAGCAGCAACGGCACGCAGGCCAGCCCGAGCGGCAGCAGCAGGCTGCTCAGGTGCAGGCTGCCCTGGGCCAGGCCGAACAGCGTCCAGCAGGCCAGGTCGATCAGGATGGCGGTCTGCACCAGGCGCCGGGTGGCGGCCGGCGGGTAACCGATGTGGCGCAGGTACAGGTACAGCACCGGGATCGCGGTGATGGCGAACACCAGGCCGATGGCCAGCGAGCTGATCCACGGTTGCGCCGGCAGCAGCCAGTGCGCGGTCGCCAGGCCGCAGGCGAACGGCACGGCAAAGCTCGGCGCGGCGATCTTCACGCTCTGGCGGTCCAGGCGCAGGTCGATCACGTCGCTGAGGATGTGCCCCAGCAGCAGGGCGAAACTCAGGCTGTAGAGGTGTTTCAGCCAGTCCGGCGCGATCAGTTGCGCACCGCTCAGGTGCCACTGCGGTTCGATCCAGAAATACATCAGCCCCGGCAGGACGAAACTGGCCAGCAGCAACTGGCTGACGATCGGGATCAGGCCCAGGCACCGGCCGGCACGGGTCGCCCCGGCGAACAGCGCCAAGGCCATCAGCCAGAACGCGGCGACCGTCATGCTGCCGGCTCCGCGGCGACGGTCTCATGGGCATGACGGCCGGCCCAGGGGGCGAGCAGGAAGCTGAACGCCAGCCCCAGGCTCACCGACAGGCCGAAGTTGCTCACCGCCGGGGTGCTCGACACCGCCAGCAGGCCGAACGACAGCCAGGTCGTGGCCGCCGCCAGCAGGGTGCCGAGCAGGCTGACGGCGGCGCCGCCGACCTGTTCGCGCATGAGGATCGCGTAATCGACACTGATCGCCGTCACCAGCAACAGGCCGAACAGGCTGAACAGGGTCAAAGGCTGGCCCAGCCAGCCGAGACTGGCCAGGCTGCACAGCGCCGCCAGCAGCGGCAGGGACACGATGCGCAGCGCGCCGCCGAGGCCGAACGGCAGGATCAGCACCAGCACGATCAGCACGCAGGAGGCCAGCTTCAGTTCGGCGGCGCTGATCTGGGTGGCGGCGAACACCTCGTTCAGCTCGCCGAGGCGGTCCACCAACACCACCCCCGGCAAGTCCCGCGCCTGCACCCGCAGCAGCGCCGGGTTGTTCAGGCCTTGCAGGCTGGTCATCGCCGCCACGCCGCCGTCTTCGGTGGGGCCCAGCCACAAGGTGCGGTACGGCTCGCCGAGCGGGCCTGCCAGGGCGGTGTCGATGTCCTCGGCGGGCAGGGCCTGCAACCGGGCCAGTTCGGCGTGCAGCGCTTCGGGCGGCACGCCGAGGTCGATCAGCGGCTGCCAGAACTGCGGCAGCTTGCCCAGGGCTTCGCGCACCTGCTGCTGTTGGTCCGGCGGGCCGAGCAACTGGTCGAGGGCCAGATAGCCTTGCAGCTTGTCGAGGTTGACCAGTTGCTGCAGGCGTTCGCTCAACGCCGCTTGCCGCTCCAGCAGTTCCTGCTGGTTGGCGGCGCGCACCAGGAAGAACTGGCTGGTGGGCTGGAAGCCGGTGATGCGGGCGATGGCCTGGGCTTCGTCGGTCAGTCGTTTCGGTGCGCCGATCCACTGGCGGATGTCGTTGCGGGTGTCCAGCTGCAGCAGGCCTGCGGTGCAGAAGGCGATCAGCAGCGCCAACAGGACGGGAGTCTTGGCGTGCGCCAGCAGACGTTCGCGCAGGGTCACCAGTCGTTCGGCCAGGCGCAGCGGCCATTGCGCCGGCCGCAGCTCGACGTTGTCCAGCAGCGCCGGCAGCAGGCACACCGCCGACAGGTACGCGCCGAGCAGCCCGGCGGCGGAGAACACGGCGATCTGGGTCAGGGCCGGGAACGGCGTCCAGGCCAGGGCCAGGTAGCCGATGGCGCTGGTCACCAGGCTCAGGGTCAGCCCCGGCAGGGTCAGGCGCAGGGCCGGCCAGCTGCGCCAGGGCTTGAGGCTCCAGCCCTTGGACAGGTAATGCAGCGGGTAGTCCACCGCCACGCCGATCAGGCTGGAACCGAGCACCAGGGTCATCACATGCAGGTGGCCGAACAGCGCCACGCAGGCGACCGCGCCGAACAACATGCCCGCCAGCACCGGAACGAACGCCAGCAGCACCCGCCAGCGGCGGAAGGCGAACAGCAGCAGCAACAGGATGCCGAGGGTGGCGCCGCCGCCGACCCAGGTCATCTCCTGCGTGGCTTGCCGCTGGCCGCTGGCGGCGTACAGCAGGCCGCTGGCGGCCAGCAGTTGCACGTCCGCCGTCGCCGCCTGTTCGCGGCTGTGCTGCAGCAATGCGGCGACCTGCGGCGGCAGGTTCATGTCGAACGCGTTGCCGGTGCTGCGGGCGCGCAGCAGCACCCACTGCTTGCCGTCGGCCTCGGCGACCAGCGCGCCGCTGCCGATGTCCAGCTGCACGGTGCCGTGCTTGGGCTGGCTGTTCTGGATGCGCCCGGTCAGGCCCAGCCAGTCGTCCTGGCTGGGCACCAGGCTGAAACCGGCGAAGGGGTCGAACAGCGCCTGTACCCGTTGCTGGATGAACGCATCCGGGTGCTCGGTCAGCAGTTGCCGGTCATCCGCCGACAGCATCGCCAGCCGCCCTTGCAGCAGTTGCGTGCGCAGGGCCGGCAGGTTCGCCTGAAGGTTCCACTGCACCTTGTCGAACAGACCGCTGGCCTGCCAGCGCTCGCCCAGGGCCTGGGCCATGGCGACGGCTTGCCGGCGGTCGGCGTGGCCCACCAGCACCAGGATCTCGCGGTTGAGCGGCTCCTGCATGCGCTGTTCGGCCTTAAGCTCCAGCGCGTCGGGGTGGGTGCCCGGCACCAGCTCCATCAGGTTGGCCGACAGCGGCGCGCCGTTGCGCCATTGCCAGGCGCCCAGGGCGACGACCGCCAGCAGCAGGATCAGGAACAGCCATGGCAGCCGGCGTTCACGGGGCAAAGTCATGGCGCTCCGCGTCGCTCAGCGGTTGGCCGGCGGTGCTGTCCTGCATGCGCAGCACGGTGCTGTCGCCCTGGGTTTCCTGCAGTTCGATGGTCTGCACCAAGGCGCCGCCGCCGATGTCGATCCGGTCGAACACCTGCTTGAGCAGCACCGAACGCGGGGTCAGGGTCAGTTTCCACTGACCGGCGTCGCCGCTCAGGGCCAGTTCGAAATCCCGCTGCAGGCCGCTGCTGTCGCCTTGCAGCACGGCGAGGAACAGTCGGTTCTGTTCGGCGCCGGCGCTCTTGTCCGGCAGCATCTGCCAGCCGCCGGCATCGCGCCGGGCGATGCCCTGGGCGGTGATGCGGTAGTCCTGCTGCAGCGGGGTCTTCAGCAGCCAGAGCAGGCCGTGGTCTTTGGCCAGGACGAAACGGCCCTGGCTGATCAGCGGCTTGGGCAGCGCGCGCAGGTGCTTTTCCTGGATGAACCGGCCATGGATCACGTCAGGCTTGGCCAGCTGATCGCGCAGCTGCTCCAGGTCGAAGGCATTGGCCAGCGTCGTCACGGCCAGCAACGCCAAAGCGCCGAGCCATTTGCAGAGAACGGTCATCGCAGCATCCTTTCCACGGCTTGGGTGAAGACTTTCGGTGACGCCAGTTGCATCTCGCGGCTGCCGATCTCCACCGCCACCTGCACCGAGCTTGCGCGGGTCAGGCGCTCGCCGGTGACGGCGTCGGTGATCAGGTAATGGATCTTCAGCCGGTTTTCCCATTCCACCAGGCTGGCGCGCACGTTCAGTCGCTGGCCGAACACCGCGCCGCGCACGTAACGCAACTGCAGGTCGATCACCGGCCAGGCGTAGCCCGAGTCGGACATCTGACTGTAGTTGTGGCCGATCTTGTCCAGCAGCGCGCAGCGCGCCACTTCCAGGTATTTGACGTAATGGCCGTGCCAGACCACGTGCATGGAATCGACGTCGAAGAACGGCACGACCACTTCCGCATCGGCGTGAAGCACCCCGGCGCTACGCATGCAGCCTCCAGCGGCGTTCGCCGATGCGTTGCAGGCACAGGCGCAGTTCGCCTTCCAGGGCGCGGTCTTCGATCACCGGGGCAAAGTCCTCGGCGAGCGCTTCGTGCATCGCGGCCAGCGCCGGCGGCAACGGCCGCGCGTCTTCGGCCCGGCTGCGCAGCCACACGCCCTGCTGGGCGGCGAGCAACGTGGCGGCGGCCACCTGCTCGGTCAGCTCCAGCACGCGGATCGCATCCCGGGCGGCGATGGTGCCCATGCTCACCTTGTCCTGGTTGTGGCATTCGGTGGAGCGCGAGAACACGCTGGCCGGCATCGTGTTCTTCAAGGCTTCGGCGGTCCAGGCGCTGGCGCCGATCTGCACGGCCTTGAAACCGTGGTTGAGCATCGCCCGTTCGGCGTCGGCGCCGGACAGGTTGCTTGGCAGGCCGTGGTTGTAGCGCTCGTCCACCAGCAGGGCGAGCTGGCGGTCGAGCAGGTCGGCGACGTTGGCCACAAGGTTTTTCAGGCTGTCCATGGCGAACGCGATGTGGCCGCCGTAGAAGTGCCCGCCGTGCAGCACGCGTTCGGCCTCGGCGTCGATGATCGGGTTGTCGTTGGCGCTGTTGAGTTCGGTCTCGATGAACCCGCGCAGCCAGCCCAGGCTGTCGGCCAGCACGCCGAGCACGTGGGGCGCGCAGCGCAGGGAGTAGCGGTCCTGCAGGCGGTGCAGCGGCGCGGTCGGCGCGTCGATGGCCAGATCCTGGCGCAGCCATGCGGCGACCTGCATCTGCCCCGGATGCGGCTTGGCGGCGAACAGGCGCTCGTCGAAGTGCTCCGGATTGCCTTGCAGCGCCACCACGTTGAGCGCGGTGATGCGGGTGGCCAGCCGCAGCAGGTAATCGGCGCGGGCGAAGGCCAGGCACGCCAGGCCGGTCATCACGGCCGTGCCGTTCATCAGGGCCAGGGCCTCCTTGGGCCGCAGCACCAGCGGCGTCCAGCCCAGTTCGCGGTGCACGTCGGCGGCCTGGCGGCGTTCGCCGCGGAACATCACTTCGCGCTCGCCGGACAGGGTCGCGGCGACGTAGGACAGCGGCGTCAGGTCGCCGCTGGCGCCCACCGAGCCCTCTTCCGGAATCAGCGGCAGGATGTCGTGCTCAAGGAATGCCTGCAGCCGCTCCAGCAGTTCGACCCGCACCCCGGACACGCCGTGGCACAGCGACTGCAGCCGCGCGGCCAGCACCGCACGGGTGGCCTGGGCGTCGAGCAGCTTGCCCAGCCCGCAGCCGTGGAAGGTGAACAGGTGCTGCGGCAGCGCCTCGACGTGGTGCAGCGGCACCGCGACCACGCAGGAGTCGCCGTAGCCGGTGGTCACGCCGTAGATCACGCCTTCCTTGTCCAGCAGCGAGTCGAGGAACTGCGCGCCCTTGGCGATGCGCCGACGGTAGTCGGCGTCGCTCTGCAACTGCGCGGGCGCCCGGCGTTCGGCCAGGGCCAGCACGTCTTCGATGCGCAAGGGGCGTTCGCCGAAGGTTACCGGCTCAGGGGGTGGCGTGGTCATCGGTTTTCCAGAATGGGTAGAAATTGAACCATTGCAGCGGTGCTTCGAGGCAATAGTGACTCAGTCGCCGGGCATAGCGGGATGCCCACTGATGAATGACCTGTTCGCGTTCGCTGCGCTTCCATTCCACGCTGTCGGCGAAGGGTTCGAGGGTCAGGCGGTAGCGGCCGTCGGGCCGCTTCAGGCACATCAGGAGATTGACCGGGCACTTGAGCAGCCCGGCCAGCAGCCACGGTCCCTGGGGGAACGCGGCCGGATGGCCGAGGAAGTCCACGGTCACGCTGCGCCCGCCGTGCAGCGGCACGCGGTCGCCGGCGATCGCCAGCCATTCGCCGCGCTCCAGGCGTTCGTGCAGCTGCAGCATGATCACAGGATCCAGCTCGCTGACCTGGATCAGCCGCAGGTTGGTGGCCCCGGCCTCGCCCAGCAGGCGGTTGAACTGTTCGGCGTGCTTGGTGTGCACCAGCACGTTCATGGTGACCTTCTCGCCGATCTCCGCAAGCGCCCGGCACACCTCCAGGTTGCCCAGGTGCGAGCCCACCAGCAGTTGCCCGCGCTTGCCGCGCATCTGGTGGCGCAGCAGCGCCGGGTCGACGATCTCGATCTGTTCGAGGCCGATCTTGCCGTGCCACACGTCGAGCTTGTCGAGCATCGCATCGGCGAACGCCATGAACTGGCTGAACACCCGCCACAGGCCGGGGCGCAGGTCGTTGCGCCCGCTCCAGTCGGCGAGGCGCCGCTGGTATTGCCAGGCGCTCTGCCGGGCGCTGCGGCCGAACAGGAAAAAGTACAGGACGATGCCGTAGAGCAGCGGGCTCAGCAGGCGCCGGCCCAGCACCCGTGCGGCGAAGGCGGTGAATTTCATCAGCAGGAAGCTGCCGCGCTCCTGCCGGTCGGCCCAGTGCTTGTCTTCGGTCTCGGCGCTCATGTCCGCCACCGTCGCCAGAGGATCGCCGGCGCCCGCACGAGCATGCCGAAGAACAGCCGGGTGTGCATGCCCGAGATCAGCAGGTTGTCGTGGAACAGCCGGAAGTGCGACACGCCGTCCAGCGGGTAGTGCACGCGGGTCTGCAGCCAGTGCATCGGCCGGTTGCGCCACGCCAGGCGCACGAGGATGTCCGAATCGAAGTCCATGCGCTTGCCGATCCGCGCCGAGTCGATCACCGCCAGCGTCGGCTCCAGCGGGTACACGCGAAAGCCGCACATCGAATCGCGGATCTTGAGCGACAAGGTGTTGATCCACACCATCGCGTGGGTCAGGTAACGCGCGTACAGGCGCCCCTTGGGCACGCTGGCGTCGTACAGCGGATAGCCGCAGATGACCGCGCCGGGCAGCGCGCGGGAGGCTTCGATGAAGCGGGCGACGTCCTGCAGGTCGTGCTGGCCGTCGGCGTCCACCTGCAAGGCGTGGGTGAAGCCCAGCCGCGCCGCTTCGCGCAGGCCGGTCATCACCGCGCCGCCCTTGCCCTGGTTGGCGGTCAGGCGCACCAGGTGAACCCGTTCGCGCCCGGCCAGTGCGTCGAGCACCTGGGCGCAGGCGCGGTGGCTGGCGTCGTCCACCAGGATGCACGGCAGGCCTTGGGCGAGCAGGGCGTCAACCACCGTGGTGACGGCGGTTTCGTGGTTGTAGACGGGGATCACCGCGCAGGGGTTATGCATGCCGGCCCTCCGCTTGGGAAGGGCGGGGATCCCCCAGCAGGATCCGGCCGCTGGAGCAGGTGGCGGTTTCGTTGCGGTAGGCGAAATACACTTTGCCGCGCTCGGGATCGAAACGCAGGTGCAACTGGATCTCGTCGCCGGGGCGCACCAGTTGCTGGAACTTGAGCACTTCCATGCCGGCGAACGTTCCGCCGAGGTTCATGCAGTGCCGGGCGAGGTTGAATGCCCATTCCACCTGCACCACGCCGGGCAGCACCGGCGCCTTGGGAAAGTGCCCGCTGAAGTGGGCCAGATCCGGCGGCACCGCCAGTTGCAGGCTCCATTCGCCGTCGCTCTCGAGTTGCTCCAGCACCTCCGGCGCCTTCGGCCGGGGCGCCAGCAGCAATGCGTCGACATCGGCCTGGGGCAGTTTGCCCTGGGTGTTCAGGGGCAATTGCCGCATCAACCGCCAGCGCCGGGGCAGGGCCAGGGCTTCGCAGTGCGGGCTCAGGTGCCGGCGCAGGGTTTCGGTCAGGTGGCGCCGGCCGTGCTCGCGCAGTGTGTGCAATCCCTGCTCGCTGAGCACCAGCAAGGCGCCGAGGGAGGCGCGGTTTTCCTGCACCACGCCCAGTCGCGCCTCGGCGACCCAGTCGTGGGCCGTCAGTGCCTGTTCGAGCATCGGCAGGGAGATGCGCTTCTCCTCCAGTTTCACGATCCGGTCCAGCCGGCCCAGCAGCTCGAACCGGCCATCGGCCGCCATGCGGGCGGCGTCGGCGGTGTGTTCGATGTGGCCGGCGGGCAAGTAAGGCGAGGCGATCAGCAGGGCGCCGTCGTTGTCCTGACTCAGCTCGACGCCCTGGAAGGGCTGCCAGAGCGGTTCGCCCTGGCGCCAGGCGATGCCGCCGGTCTCGGAGCTGCCGAGGATTTCCGTCGGCCATTGCCCCAGGCGCCGGTGCAGATCCTGCGCGGCGTCCGGCGGCAGCGCGCCGCCGGAGGAAAATACCCGGCGCACGGCGCTCAGGGCCGGCCAGTCGAGGTTGTCGCCCATGCGCTTGAGCAAGGCCGGGCTGGCGACCCAGGCGAAGGACGGGTGTTCGCGGCTGGCGCGTTGCAGGTCTTCGGGGAACGGCAGTTGCCGGCGCACGAACGGGCGCCCGGCGCACAGCGGCCACAGCACGCGGAACAGCAGGCCGTAGATGTGCTGGGTGGCCACGCTGCCGATGATGCAGGCGTCGCCCAGATCCGCGCCCCAGAGCTGTTCGAGGGCTTCGACCTCGTTGGCCAGTTGGCGCAGGGTCTTGTCGATGCGCTTGGGTTCGCCGCTGGAGCCGGACGTGCACAGGCTCAGCCGGCAACGGTCGAGGTCGAGCTCGGCGGCGTCCAGGGGCGGAGGGTCGAAATCGTTCAGGTGCGGGTCGCCGGCCTGGTCGGTCAGCCACAGGTCGACGTCGTCCGACCAGCGCTGGCGGGTCTGGGCCTGCAGGTCCGCAGGCAGCAGCACGCCGACGCCTGCGCGCCAGGCGCCGAGCAGCGCCACGGCCAGCTCGGCGGCGTCCTCCAGGTGCACGGCGATCTGCCGCACGCCCCGGGCCTGCAGGCCGGCGGCCAGGCTCAGGGCCTGCCGGCGCAGTTGCGCGTGGTTCAGCGCCGGTGCGCAGGCGACTGCGCGGGCCGGCAGTTCCTTGAGCAACAGTCGCTCAAGTCTTGTCCAGTTCATGTACGGCCTCTTACCCGTTGTCGTATCAGCCATTCAATGGCAAACATCAGGCCGATCAGTCCGTAGGAGATCAGGCCGGTGTACAACATCCACCAATGCAGCGGCGCCCACAGGGTCAGGAGGGCGGCGCACAAACCGTTGCAGAAGAAGAACACGCTCCAGGCCACGGTGACCCGGCGGGTGTAGCGCACCGCGGCGGGCGGCAGGTGCGGTTCACGCAGGCGCGCCAGGCGCTCGGCCATCGGCGGGCCGTACTTCAGGCTCAGGCCGAACAGCGCCAGCATGAAGCCGCTGATCAGCACCGGATACCAGCGCAGCAGGCGCGGGCTGTCGAACACCGCCAGCACCAGGCAGAAGCCGATGGCCGTGGCGGCCATCCACAGGCTGCCGGGCTTGCGCCGACCGGTCAGCGCCCGGGCCAGCCACAGGCCGCCCAGCAGCAGCCCGAACTGCCACGGCGCAAAGTGCTCCATGCCGAAATACACCGCAAAGGGGTACAGCAGACCCGCCAGCAGCAGGCCGAGGCCGATCAGTCGGCTCATGCGGCCGGCTGAACCAGACGGTAGACCGCCTCGACCACGTCGCTGACGGTGCGCACCGACTTGAATTCCTCGGCGGCGATTTTCTTGCCGGTCTGGCGCTTGATGTGATCGATCAGGTCGACGGCGTCGATGCTGTCGATTTCCAGGTCCTGGTACAGGTTCGACTCCAGGCTCACGCGGGCCGGATCCAGTTCGAACAGTTCGACCAGGGCGTCGCGCAGGGTGTTGAAAATGTCGTCACGAGTTTGCATGGTGGGTCTCAAGCTGCCTGTTTGGCCGTGACGAAAGCCGCGAGGCTGGTCACGTTGGCGAAGTGGTTGCGGGTGTCCTTGGCATCGGCGTCGATCTTGATGCCGTACTTTTTCTGGATGGCCAGGCCCAGTTCCAGGGCGTCGACGGAATCCAGGCCCAGGCCTTCGCCGAACAGCGTCATGTCGTCGCCGATGTCGTCGACGCTGATGTCTTCGAGGCCCAGGGCATCGATGATCAGCCGTTTTATCTCACGGTGCAGATCGCTCATCTTCGGCGAGCTCCTTAATGAAAAGTTGGTGCAAATGATCGTTGAGCTTGCGCGAGGCCTGGGGTGCGGGCCCCTGCGCGGCAAAGGTCTGTGGGTCTATATCGGCGCCGACGCGAAAACTGAAATGCACGCGGCGGCTGGGGATCCGATACCAGGGTTCGGCCTTGGTCAGCGTGGTGGGGCTGACCTTGATGATCACCGGTGTGAGAAGTCTGGCTCCGCGCAGCGCGATGGCTGCGGCCCCCCGATGAAAGGCCGGCGCCTGGCCCGGGCGGGTGCGGGTGCCTTCGGGGAAAATGATCAGGGGCTGGCCGTCCTTCAGGGCGTCGGCGGCGGCATCGAGCATTTCCAGGCTGCCGTCGTTGCTGATGTAGCCGGTGCGGCGCAGCGGGCCGCGGGTGAACGGGTTGGTCCACAGGCTCTGTTTCACCACGCAGTTGGCGTGGGGCACCAGGCCGATCAGGAACACCACGTCGATCAGCGACGGGTGGTTGGCGATGATCATCTGGCCGGGCCGGCCGAGGCGTTCGGCGCCCTGGATGTCGTAGGTCAGCACGCCGGTGCGGGCCATGAACCGCACGAAGAACCAGAACAGCCGGCTGACGGTCTGGCGCGCCCGCCGGCGATGGGCCTGGGCGTCGCCCGGCAGGCAGGCCAGCAACGGAAACACCAGCAGGCGCAGGCACAGGCCGCCGAGCCCGAACAACGCGAAGCTTGCGGCAGTGGCCAGCAGGCGCCAGTGGTAGGCGTCGCGGTGTTTTCCGGTCACAGGTTGCGTTGCCAGGTCCATACTCGATTTTTCCAGGCATGTTGGCAAAGGGTTTGCTGGCCGAGCAGGGTCTGCACAAGGTTCAGCGCGTGGGGCCAGTGCGCGTTGGACAGCGCACCGGGGGCGCTGTTCAGCGTCAGCCGCCAGCCGGTGCCCGGCGTCAGCAGCAGGCCGAGGGCGTAGGGGAACGGCACGTCGTCGATCCACGCCGAATAGGCCTGGGGCGGCTGTTCTTCGGCGATCACCAGCAGGACGGCCGGTGCGCCTTCGTCCAGCAGTGCGCAGGCTTCGAGCATGCCGTGCTCCAGCCCGTCGCCGGCGGCGGCGAGCGCGGTCATCTCGCTGGTTTCGCCGCGCATGATCGACCACAGGCCGATGATCGCGTTGTGCACCGACAGGCTGAACTGGGTCGGCGACAGCGGTTGTTCCGTGGCCAGATCGCTGAGGATGTCGAAGGTGCGCGGGGTCTCGCCGTGCCGCGACACGAACACCAGCGGCAAGTCGTCCCGGCCTTCGGCCAGGGGCCAGCCGACGCTGAACGCCATCCGTGCCAGACGGCTGAGACGGCGGCGCTGCATGGCCGGCAGGAACGACACATCGGGGGCGGCGTCGCTCGCCTCGGGCACGAGCGGCCGCTGGCTCCATTCCTGCCAGGCCTGCTCGCTGTCGAGCCCCGGGGCCCATGCGCGCCATTGGGCGATGTTGAAGTTGATCACGGACATTCATCCCGCCCCTGCGGGCTTCGTTGACGCGGTTCGACCGATGCCGCGGCCGGGCTTCAGGTGCCGTGGGCGCGGCGCTTGGCGCCGGGTGGCGCGCATTATCCCGGTGCGACGAGTGTGTAGCAAATGTTGGTTACATTTTGTACAGCACAATGTACCGAATGGTGCGCATTGCGGACTGCCGGTGGCTATTTTCCAGATTGAGCAAGCCGTGTCTGTCAGCCAAGTCAGCGTGAGCGGGCAGAGTCTGCGCGAATGTTGTCGGCTATTTGCGTATGACCTTGTAGTCCGCTTCGGCGAAGGTAGCGAAGCAGGGCCAGGCGCATCTACACTCGGTCATTCTTTGATGGACGGAGGTCTAGTCATGCGGCGCGTGGTGTTCAATCAGAAAGGTGGCGTGGGCAAATCCAGCATTGCCTGCAATCTGGCGGCGGTCAGCGCCAGCGAAGGCTATCGCACGCTGTTGGTGGATCTCGACGCCCAGGCCAACTCGACCCAGTACCTGACCGGGCTCACCGGGGAAGACATCCCGATGGGCATCGCCGACTTCTTCAAACAGACGCTCTCGTCGGGGCCGTTCTCGAAGAAGAACCAGGTGGACATCTACGAGACCCCGTTCGACAACCTGCATGTCATCACCGCCACCGCCGAGCTGGCCGACCTGCAGCCCAAGCTTGAGGCCAAGCACAAGATCAACAAGCTGCGAAAGCTGCTGGAAGAGCTGGACGGCGAGTACGACCGGATCTACCTCGACACCCCGCCGGCGTTGAACTTTTATGCCGTATCGGCGTTGATCGCCGCTGACCGTGTGTTGATCCCCTTCGATTGCGACAGCTTCTCGCGCCAGGCACTGTACGGCCTGATGGCGGAGATCGAAGAACTGAAGGACGACCACAACGAAGCGCTGGAGGTGGAGGGCATCGTGGTCAACCAGTTCCAGGCCCGGGCCAGCCTGCCCCAGCAGATGCTCGACGAACTGATCGCCGAAGGCCTGCCGGTGCTGCCGGTTTACCTGGCCAGTTCGGTCAAGATGCGTGAGTCGCACCAGGCCAGCATCCCGTTGATCCACCTGGATCCGCGGCACAAGCTCACCCAGCAGTTCGTCGAGCTGCACAACCTGCTGACGGACGCCTGAAAAGGGTAGGAGCGAACCTGCTCGCGATGAGGGACGTTTGCTCAGCGCAGATGCCGAACGGGAAACCGCCTTCGCGAGCGGGCTCGCTCCTACATTGTTGGGGCCGCTGTCAGATGCCCTGGCTGCGCAGCCAGGCCATCAGTTGCGGCAGCGGAAACGCGCCGCTCTGGCGCGCCACCTCCTTGCCGTTCCTGAACAGGATCAGGCTCGGAATGGAGCGGATCCCCAACTGCGCCGCCAACTGCTGATTGGCCTCGCTGTCGAGCTTGGCCAGCCGGCATTTGCCCGCCAGTTGCGCCGCGGCCTGCTCGAACACCGGCGCAAACGACTTGCACGGCCCGCACCAGTCCGCCCACACGTCCACCAGCAACGGCAGGTCGCCCTTGATCTGGCTGGCGTAGTCGCCCTGATTCAGCTCGAAAGGCTTGTCCAGCAGGACGTCGGCCTTGCAGCGCCCACATTTCGGGTGGTCGCCCAGGCGATCGGCGGGGATGCGGTTGAGGCCGTTGCAGGTGGGGCAGGGGATGAGCAGTGCTTCAGTCATGGGGATTCTTCGATAGGCGTTCGGTGAGCATTAATTGGTGTCGCGGGAGCGAATTATCAATGTCGCAACTGCTCACAGTTTCAACCGGTTCCCGGTTCGAATCAAAACTACGCTGGCAGGCACCTGAACGTTTTGTGCGTCTATCGCCAGGAGATCGCTTTGCCTGAATCTGCGTGCTACTTTTGTTGCACTTTCGGGGAGTCCAATGACTCCTTTTTCTCGGAACGGAGTGACGCCATGTCTGTAACCTCCAGGATCCGTCGCCAAGGTGGGGCGGCGATCATCACGATACCGCCGACACTGCTCAAGCTCATGCACCTCGAAGTGGGGGCGCAGCTTGAACTGAATGTGGTGGATGGCGAACTGATTGCCCGCCCGGTGGATCCACCCGCACGTAAACGCTACCGGTTGTCTGAGCTGCTTGAGGGGGCTGAGCAGCTACAAGAGTTGAATGCTCAGACGGCTGAAGCCCGGGAAGGCAGTCCGATCGGGCGGGAATTGGGTTGATGGTGCGCAGGCAACCCCCGCAGCGGGGGGATGTGTACTGGATTGATCCCAATCCTGTTGCCGGAAGGGAAATGATGAACCGCCACCGCTTTGTCGTTATCACGCCACGCGAGATCAACGCGTTGGGCGTCAGCATGACCGTCCCGGTGACCAGCGGAGGCAACTTTGCCCGCAGTTCTGGCCTTGCCGTGACCGTCAGCGGCCATGAGACCAATGGTGTGGCGGTGTGCAACCAGGTGCGAAGTTTCGATATCGAGCAGCGCGTGCGAGAAGGCTCGGCCAAGTTCATCGAGCGGTTGGACGACGTGACGATGGCGGACATCGTCGCCCGTGTCGTGAGCGCCATCGACCCTCTGGAATGAAACGGCTCACGACGAACAACTGATCTCCAGATGCTTGCCCCACTCCGGCGGTCGCTCGGCGTAGCTTTCCATCCCCGGCTGTTCCTCGAACGGCTTGCTCAGCACCGCGTGCAGGCGGCGAACCTCTGAATAGTCGCCGCTCTCGGCCGCTTCGATGGCCCGCTGGGCCAGGTAGTTGCGCAGTATGTACAGCGGATTGACCGCGTGCATGCGCGCCCGGCGCTGGTCCTGGCCGGTGTCGCCGTCCCGTGCGGCGCGGGCGACATAGCGCTCGCCCCAGGCATCGAAGCCCTTGATGTCGACGAAGTCGTCGCGCAGCCGGGCGACGGCCTGCTCCGCCGGCTCTTCGCCCAGGCGGCGGAAGAACAGGGTGTAGTCGACGCCGCTGTTCTGCATCAGTTGCAGCAACTGTTCGAGCAATGCCTGATCCCCGTCCTCGGCGGTGGTGAAGCCGAAGCGGCGGCGCATCAGGTCCAGGTAATGGGCCTGGAACAGCGGCAGGTACAGGCCGAGGGTTTCGCGCAGGGCCTCGACGCTGATGAACGGCGTCAGGGCCTGGGCCAGGGCGCTGAGGTTCCACTGGCCGACCGGCACCTGGTTGCTGAAGGAGTAGCGCCCCTGGTCGTCGGAGTGGTTGCAGATGAAGTGGGCGTCGAAGTCGTCGAGGAAGGCATACGGGCCGTAGTCGAAGGTGATGCCGAGGATCGACATGTTGTCGGTGTTCATCACTCCGTGGCAGAAGCCGTAGGCCTGCCATTGGGCGATCAGTCCGGCATTGCGCTCGACGATCTCGCGGAACATCGCCAGGTACGGTTCCGGTTGTTCCAGGCAATGGGGGAAATGCTCAGCCAGCACGTGTTCGCCCAGTTGCTTCTGTTGCTCGGTGCGCTGGGTGTAGTAGAAGTATTCGAAGTGGCCGAAGCGGATGTGGCTGGGCGCCAGGCGCAGCACCATCGCCGCGCGTTCCTGTTTCTCGCGCCATACCGGGGTGTCTGAGCCGATCACGCACAAGGCGCGGCTGGTGGGGATGTTCAGGGCATGCAGCGCCTCGGAGGCGAGGAACTCGCGGATCGACGAACGCAGCACCGCACGGCCGTCGCCCATGCGCGAGAACGGCGTCTGCCCGGCGCCCTTGAGGTGCAGGTCCCAGTGTTCGCCGGCATCGTTGACCGCTTCGCCCAGCAGCAGGCCGCGACCGTCGCCCAACTGCGGCGTGTAGCCGCCGAACTGATGCCCGGAATAGACCATCGCCCGTGGTTCGGCCTCGGCCCAGAGCTTGTGGCCGCCGAACAGTTCGGCGAATTCCTTCGTTTCGGCCGTTGCGGGGTCGAGATCCAGCAGCGCCAGGGCGGCCGGGCTGGCGACCACCAGCCGCGGATTGTCGATGGGGTCGGGCAGCACATGGGCCGAGAACGCATCGCCCAGGCGGGCGAAGCGGTTGTCGAAGGTCAGTTCGTCGAGGGCTTTCAAGGGCCGGCTCCAGCAGAATGTCCGAGCATTCTGCTGGGAATAGGCCGGTTAGTCGAGCTTGGCCGGCGGCGGTTCCTGCAGCGGCTTTTGGTTGTCGGCGACCGGCACGATGGTTTTGGCCTCGGGCTCGATGGGCACCATCTTGTATTCCTGGCCGTGGAGGTTTTTCAGGTAGACCTCCATCTGGCGGAACGAGATGTTGATGTGCTGCTTCTTGAACTCGCGGTTGATGAAGCGGTTGACCTCGTCGATCACCGGGTTGCGGTCGCCGAGGTCGCGCACGTGCATGCGCAGCTCGTGGTCCAGGGTGCTTTCGCCGAAGTTGAGGAAGTACACGTGCGGCTCCGGCTCCTTGAGCACCCGCGGGTTTTCCCGGGCGGCCTTGAGCAGCAGTTCCTTGACCAGGTCCAGGTCCGAGCCGTAGTCCACGCCCAGCTTGAGCGTGACCCGGGTGATGGTGTCGGTCAGCGACCAGTTGATCAGTTGCCCGGTGATGAACGTCTTGTTCGGGACGATGATGTCCTTGCGGTCGAAGTCGGTGATGGTGGTGGCGCGGATGCGGATCTTGCTCACCGTGCCCGACAGGTTGCCGATGGTGATGGTGTCGCCGATCCGCACCGGGCGCTCGAACAGGATCATGATGCCGGAGATGAAGTTGGCGAAGATCTCCTGCATGCCGAAGCCCAGGCCCACCGACAGCGCCGCCACCAGCCATTGCAGCTTGTCCCAGCTCACGCCGAGGGTGGAGAGGGTGGAGACGAAGCCGACCCCGGCGATCACGTAGGACAGCAGCGTCGTGGTGGCGTAGGCGCTGCCCTGGGCCAGGTTCAGTTTCGACAGCACGAACACTTCCAGCAGGCCCGGCAGGTTGCGCGCCAGGGCGAAGGTGATGCCGATGATGATCAGCGCGCCGAGCATGTCGCCGATGCTGATCGGCACCATGCTCATGTTGGCGCCGGTGCCGCTGGTGTATTCGTAGAGGGTGACGTTGTCCAGGTACGAGAACACCGTGATCAGGTCCGCCCACGCCCAGTACAGCGCGGCGATGAAGCCGCCGAGCAGGGCCAGGCGGATCAGGCGCAGGGACTGTTCGTTGACCTTCTCGATGTCCAGGGTCGGCTCTTCGATGACGGCCTCGCCGTCGCCGGCCTCCTTGGCCGCCTGCCGCTTGGCCAGCGCCCGCTGGTAAGCCAGGCGCCGCGCCGCCACGGCCAGGCCGCGCACGAAGGTGGCCTCGATGACCAGCCAGAGCATCAGCAGGTACAGGGTGTTGATCAGGCGGTCGCTGAGCTTCAGCGCGGTGTAGTAGTAGCCGAAGCACACGGCGACGAACAGCGCGATCGGCAGCAGGGTGAACATGATCCCCACGGCCTTGCGAAACAGCGAGGCGTTCTCGTGGGTCGGGCTGCTGATCAGCAGGCGGCTGAGCAGCCAGGCCATCAGGGCGTAGCAGGTCAGCACCACCGGCATGCCGATCACGTCGTCGGCCAGCGCCGCCGGTTGCAGCTCGGCGACCGCCACCACGGCCACCAGCGCCATCACCACCAGCCCGAGCCGGCGGATCCAGCCCTGGAGGAACTCGACCTGCGGCTTTTCCCAGCGGAAATGCAGCTCGGCCACGCCGCCCGGCGCCAGGATCCGGTAGGCGGTGTAGAACACCAGCCAGGCCTGGGCCATCTGCAGCAAGGCCGCGCCCATGTTGGCGTTCTGCCCCCGGGCGTCGATCTGCAGGGCCAGGCCGCAGAGGGCCAGGCCCAGGGTCACCGGCATCGCCAGCAGGATGTTGATCAGGATCGCCTGGGGCGTGTGCCACTGGCTGTCGCGCTTGAAGTGGCCGATGTCCTGGTGGACCTTGTTCAGGCGCGCATACAGGTGCTTGCGCCGCCACAGCAGCGCGCCGATCAGCAGCGCCAGCGGCAGGAACAGCAGCGGACGCTGGGTCAGGCCGTCGGTCAGTTCGCTGAGGCTGGAGGCCAGCGGCAGGGTGTCGATCTGCCGTTTGAGGCGCTCCGGAATGCCGCGCATCCATTCCAGGTCCAGCGGCTTGTTGCTGGGGATCCAGAACATCTGCTCGTCGAGGGTCGCGCGCAGGCTCTGGGCGGTGCTCAGCAATTGCTTCTGGTTCAACTGCAGGGTGATCGATTCGTTGAGCACCGCGCTCAGTTCGCGGTTCAGGCGCTCCAACAGGTCGGCGCGGGTGTTGGCCAGCTCCAGCAGGCTTTTGCGCAGTTGCGGGGTGACCTGCTCCGGCGGCTGGGTGGACAGCAGGTTGTCGACGTAGGCGGCCGGGTTGCTCAGCAGCTCACGCTGCTGGCTGACTTCGAACTGGTACAGGCGGATGTCGGCGATCTGGTCCGCCAGGTCACGGTCGACCCGCAGCCGCGGCAGCGCCTGCTTCTGCTTGTAGAGGATCTTGGACAGCAGCAGGCTGCCCTTGAGCACGTTGATCTGCTCGTCGAGGGCCGAGTCGCTCTGGGTCAGGCTGTCCAGCTGCTGCTTGGTCTGCAGGTTCTGCTGGGTGACTTCGTTGAGGCGGTCGGTGCTCTTGAGCAAGTAGTCCGAGAGTTTCAGGTTGGCCGCGCTTTCGGTGGCCAGCAGGCTGCTGCCGCCGGCCTTCTGGGCCTCGATGGACTGTTGGGTGACGGTCTCCTGGGACTGGGCCAGGCGCTTCTGGTTGATCAGGGTCTGCAGTTCCTGAAGCTCGCGGTCCAGGCGGTCGGACTTCTCCGAGAGCAGGTCATGCTGGCTGTTGCCCAGGTCCTGCAGCTGGCTGTTGCCGGCCAGTTCCTGGCGGCGCAGCGGGATCAGGGCGTTCAGGGCCACGAGTTCGGCATTGAGCAGGTCGCGCTGTTCGGCGGTCAGCGGCTTGCCGCTGTCCTTGCCGGTCTTGAGTACGGTGTTGATCTGCTGGATGCGCGTCTGGCTTCCGGCGATCTCGGCCTGGGCGCGCTCGGGGCGGGTCTGGGCGGTGATGATCAGGCTGTTGGCGTCGGCCAGGGCCTTCTGCATGTCGCTCTGCTGGGTCGAGCGCTCGGCCAGCATCTGTTCCAGTTGCGCGATCGATTCCTTGGGGAAGCGCTGCGCCACCGGCACCACGCTGCTGGCCTTGAGCCGCGTCAGTTCGCGGGTGTTGTCGAGGGTCTGCTTGGGGGCGGTGGCCAGCTGCTGCTTGAGGTCGCTCAGCTTGCGTTCGTAGTCGCGCCGGTTGTTGAGCTGGGTCAGCGTGTTCTGCAGCACTGTCTGCAGGGCCTTCTGGTCGGCCTCGGGCAGTTTGCGGTCGGCGATCTTGTCCAGGCTGGCCTGCACGGCTTCGCTGGACGGCGGCTCGGCGGCGTGGAGCGGGCCGACGGAAAGACTCAGGCCCAGCAGGGCCGCGGCGAAAAAGGAACGCAGGGTAGGCATAGAGACCGGTCAAGCAAGTGAAGGTGGACGCAGTTTAGAGGAAGAGCCCGGGGCCCGGGCGACTTCCTTCGGGGAATCTGACGCCCACTTTGCCGATCTTGTTCCCGTCCATGACCGCGACCGTCCAGTGGGTGTTGTTCCACTCCACCTGGTCGCCGACCACCGGGGCGCCCCCGACTTTCTGGGCGATGAAGCGGCCCAGGGTCATGTCCGGATCGATGCCCTCGGCGGACAGGCCGTAAAGGGCGGCGACGGCTTTAAGCTGGGCGTCTCCTTCGAGCACGAAGTCGCCGAAGAAGCGCAGGTCCAGGCCCCGCTGCGGCGCCTGGCTGAACAGTTTTCCGAGGGCCGGCAGGTTGTGTTCGTGGCCGATGACGCACAGCAGATCGTCGACTTCCAGCACCGTACTACCCGACGGATGGAGCAGTTGCTGGCCACGGAACAGGGCTGCGATGCGGGTGCCTTCGGGCATTTTCAGCTCGCGCAGGGGCGAACCGATGCACCATTTCTCCGCGCCGAGGCGGTAGACGAACAGCTCCCACTCACTGGTGACGTGCACCTCCAGCGCCGAGCGGGAGATCGGCGCCGGCTCCGGCGGCACGGTGACCTTCAGCAGGCGGGCGACCCAGGGCAAGCTGGTGCCCTGCACCAGCAGCGACACCAGCACGATGAAGAAAGCGAGGTTGAAGTACAGCTGCGCATTGGGCAGCCCGGCCATCAGCGGGAACACCGCCAGGATGATCGGCACCGCGCCGCGCAGGCCGACCCAGGAAATGAAGGCTTTCTCGCGGCCGTGGAACGCCTTGAACGGCAGCAGGCCGACCACCACCGACAGCGGCCGGGCGAACAGAATCATCCACAGCGCCAGGCCCAGGGCGGGCAGGGCGATGGGCAGCAGGTCGTGCGGGGTGACCAGCAGCCCCAGCACCAGGAACATGCCGATCTGCGCCAGCCAGGCCATGCCGTCGAGCATGTGCAGGATGCCGTGGCGGCTGCGCACCGGGCGGTTGCCGATCACCAGGCCGCACAGGTAAACCGCCAGGAAGCCGCTGCCGTGCAGGGCGTTGGTCAGGGCAAACACCACCAGACCGCCGGCGATCACCAGGATCGGGTACAGGCCGGTGGCGAGGTTGATCCGGTTGACCAGTTGCAGCATCAGCCAGCCGCCGCCCAGGCCGATCACCCCGCCGATGCCGAACTCGCGGACCAGGTGGGTGAGCAGGCTCCAGTGCAGGCCGGTCTGGCCGCTGGCGAGCATGTCGATCAGGGTGACGGTGAGGAACACCGCCATCGGGTCGTTGCTGCCGGATTCGATCTCCAGGCTGGCGGTCACCCGCTCGTTCAGGCCTTTGCCGCCGAGCAGCGAGAACACCGCCGCGGCGTCGGTGGAGCCGACGATGGCGCCGATCAGCAGGCCCTGGATCAGGTTCAGGTCGAACAGCCAGGCCGCGGCCATGCCGGTCAGGCCCGTGGTGATCAGCACCCCGACCGTGGCCAGCGACAGCGCCGGCCACAGCGCCACGCGGAAACTCGACACCCGCGTGCGCAGGCCGCCGTCGAGCAGGATCACCGCGAGCGCCAGGTTGCCGACCAGGTAGGCCGTCGGGTAGTTGTCGAAGATGATCCCGCCGCCGTCGACCCCGGCGGTCATGCCCACGGCGAGGATGATGACCAGGATCGGGATGCCCAGGCGGGAGGACAGTGAGCTCACCAGAATGCTTGCACCTACCAGCAACGCGCCGATCAAGAACAGGCTGTTGATGGTCGTCGCATTCAAAGGCATCACTCCAGAAAAGCGTAAAGGCGGGCACGGACTGACCATGCAGTCTGTGTGCCAGCGATAATAACCTGCGCAAATGCGCGGCTGTCAAAGAGCTTTTTGCGCACCCCTTGCGATACCGCGGACAGACTTGGATTTTGTGGTGAGGGAGCAGGCTCCCTCACCGCTGGAGGGCTTAGAGGCTGAAGCGGCCGACCATGTTGTTCAGATCCAACGCCAGGCGCGACAGTTCGTTGCTCGCCGCACTAGTCTGATTCGCACCGGTGGCCGACTGCACCGACAGGTCGCGGATGTTCACCAGGTTGCGGTCCACTTCCCGCGCCACCTGCGCCTGCTCTTCGGCGGCGCTGGCGATCACCAGGTTGCGCTCGTTGATCTCGACGATGGCGCTGTTGATGGTGTCCAGCGACAGGCCGGCGCCGCGGGCGATGTTCAGGGTCGATTCGGCGCGTTCGGTGCTGTTGCGCATCGAGTCCACGGCGTGTTCGGTGCCGCTCTGGATGCTGCCGATCATCCGCTCGATCTCGCTGGTCGACTGCTGGGTGCGGTGGGCCAGGGCCCGCACTTCGTCGGCCACCACCGCGAAGCCGCGACCGGCTTCGCCTGCACGGGCGGCCTCGATGGCGGCGTTGAGGGCCAGCAGGTTGGTCTGGTCGGCCAGGCCGCGGATCACGTCCAGCACCTTGCCGATGTCGAGGGATTCGTTGGCCAGGTCGCCGATCAGGGTGGCGGTGCTCTGCACGTCGGCGCTCATGCGTTCGATGGCGCTGACGGTCTCCATCACCAGGTCGCGGCCGTCGCCGGCGGAGGTGGTGGCGTGCCTGGAGGCTTCGGAGGTGCTGACCGCGTTGCGGGCGACCTCTTCCACGGCGCTGGTCATTTCGTTGACCGCGGTGGCGGCCTGCTCGATCTCGTTGTTTTGCTGGGTCAGGCCACGGGCGCTTTCGTCGGTGACGCTGTTGAGCTCTTCGGCGGCGGAGGCCAGTTGGGTGGCCGAGCCGGAGATCCGCTGCAGGGTATCGCGCAGCTTGGACTGCATCTTGGCCATGGCCGCCAGCAGGCGACCGGCTTCGTCGCTGCCGTCGACGTGGATCGAGCGGGTCAGGTTGCCTTCGGCGATGGTTTCCGCCGCGTCCAGGGCCTTGGCGATCGGCTTGGTGATGCTGACGGTCAGCAGCCAGGCGAACAGGAACGTCAGGCCGGTGGCGATCACCAGCAGGCTCACCACTAGGGTGAACGCGGTGGCGTACTGGTCGGCGGCGTTCTGGTTGGTCTTGCTGATCTGCTCGCCGTTGATCTGCATCAGCTGGTTGAGCACGGTGTTGATCGCTTCGGAGTTGTCCAAAAGCTCGGTGTTCACCAGATTGCGCAGCGCATCCACCTGATTGTTGCGCGACAGGGTCTTCATCCGGTCTTCGATCTGGCGGTACTGCGCCAGCAACTGCACGTACTGGTCATAGGCGGCACGTTCCTGCGGGCTGCTGATCAGCGGCTCGTAGTCGGTCTGGGCCTTGCGGATCTGCTGGTTGCGCATCTCCAGCAGCTCGATGGTCTTTTGCTGGACGTCCGGCTCGCGGTTCACCAGCAGGCGGTACGACAGCACCCGCAGGCGCAGGGACAGCTGGGTGAACTCGTCGAGGTTCTTGATGCTCGGCACGCTGCTGGTGGTGATGTTCTCGGCGGCGCTGCGGATGTTGCTCATCTGGTTCAGGGCGAAGACGCCGAGGATCAGCATCAGGGCGCCGATCAGCGAGAAACCGGTGAAGGCCCGGGGGGCGATGTTCATGTTGCGAAGGGACATTGGGGATACCAGGAAGGGCCGCGTCCTTGCGGGCTGAGACTGCTGTTGGCTGACTTATCGGTCATGGGATGGAAGTCTTGAGCCCCTGTGCGCATTTGCCGCATCGGGCCCCAAGCGACGAAGTGCAGGAACCCAATCGGCCGACGGCAGTCTCTAAAGCTCGCGAGAACGGTCGACCGCCAGGAAAATCAAGGCCTTGCGCCGGTTTAACCCTGGCATCCACGGTGACTTTTCTTTATCGTACGCGCCCTTTGAAAAATGCCTGGAAATCAAAATGTTGGAAGCCTCCCTCAGCCAATTGGAACAGCTCGTCAGCGACCTGGTGCAACAGAACCAGACCCTTTCGCACACCAACCAGTCCCTGACCGCGGAACTGGCCCAGGCCAAGGATGAAAACGAAAGCCTGCAACTGAGCCTGATGGAGCAGGAAGAGAAGCACGGCGCCACCGCCGCCCGCATCCAGGCCCTGGTCGACCGGGTCAACGCAGGTCCGGTCAGCGTATGAGCCACGGAGCCGGGGTAAAGGTCATCTCCATTCTCGGGGAAGACTATTCGATCAAGGCACCGGCCGGGGAAGAACAGACCCTGATGGACGCGGCCATGATGCTCAAGGCCGCGCTGGCCGACACCAAGCGCAAGTACCCGACCCTGATCGGCGACCGCCTGCTGGTGCTGGCGGCGATGAACCTGTGCTCGCAGCAGATCGAAATGAAGAAGCAGCACCAGCAGGAACTCGAGCGTTACCAAGAGCAAGTCAGCGCCACGGTCGAGACCATCGCCAAGACCATCCACCAGGGTTGATGGCCTGAGCACAACCTGGGAATAAGATTGTCGATCGAGCTGTATACAATCGGCACGGCTGTTGCAGTGTTTCAGCCTCTTATTCCTCGGGGGTGATCCATGCAGTTCTGGCGGCGCAGTATTCAGTGGCAGTTGATCCTCGGCATGGGCACCGCCCTGCTGGTCAGCATTCTGATCGTGGTCGGCATTTATACCCTGGTGGTCAACCGCCTCGCCCAGAGCTATCTGGTGGAGCAGGCGCTGCCGTCGAGCATCGAGGCGACGCGCAACGACATCGAACGCATCCTCGTCCAGCCGCTGACGGCCGCCAAGGACATCGCCAGCAACCAGATGGTGCGCGACTGGCTCGCCAACGGCGAAGACAGCAGCCAAACGGCAGCCTTCGTGCAGTATCTGGAAGGCATCCGCGCCGAACATAAAGCATTCACGGCGTTGATCGTCGGCACCGCCTCCAACCATTACCTCACCGAAAAAGGCCTGGACCGCACCCTCAGCCGCTCCAACCCGGCCGATGCCTGGTTCTATGCCTTTCTGGACAGCGGCCAGCCGCGTACCCTCAACATCGACAAGGACGGCGCCACCGGCGAGCTGGCGCTGTTCATCGACCTCAAGGTCGAGCAGGCCGGCAAGACGGTGGGCGTGGCGGGGCTCGGGCTGAGCATGAAAGAGCTGTCGCAGCTGATCCACGACTTCAGCTTCGGCGAGCGCGGCAAGGTCTATCTCGTGCGTTCCGACGGTCTGATCCAGGTGCACCCCGAGGCGCAGTTCAGCGGCAAGCGCACGCTGAGCGAGCAGATCGGCGCAGGTGCCGCGCAAGCCGTGCTGGGCCAGAAGACCGCGGTGAGCGCCACCTTCAGGCGCGATGGCGAAGATTTCCTCGCCTTCAGCCTGCCGCTGCGCGATCTGGGCTGGACGCTGGTGGCCGAAGTGCCGCAGTCGCAGATCTACGCCGAGGCCCGCCGTGCGATGTGGATGAGCAGCGGCATCGGCGTCGCGGTGGCGCTGCTGTGCCTGGCGCTGGTGGTGTGGCTGGCCCAGGGATTGGTGCGGCCGATCCGTCAGGTAACAGCGGCATTGGTAGCGATCGGTAGCGGTGGTGGAGATTTGACCCATCGGTTAGATTCCAGCCGGGCCGATGAGCTGGGCGACCTCGCCCGCGGCTTCAACCGTTTCCTGGACAGCCAGCGCGCCATGATCGGCGAAGTGCTGACCACCAGCGAAAGCCTGCGCGTCGCCGTCGGCCAGGTTGCCCGGGTGGTGGACAACACCGCCGAGCGTTCCGGCCGCCAGCAGGAAATGACCGACATGGTCGCCACCGCCGTCCACGAAATGGGCCTCACCGTGCAGGAGATCGCGCAGAACGCCGGCAATGCCGCGCTCGCCTCGCAGACCGCCCGCGACGAGGCTCAGCAGGCGCAGGAAGTGGTCGGCGGCTCAATCCGCCATATCGAAAGCATGTCCGACGAGATCGGTGTCGCGGCCGGCGCGGTCGGCGAGCTGGCCCAGCAGGTGGCGTCCATCGATCAGGTGCTGGCGGTGATCCGCGGCGTGTCCGAACAGACCAACCTGCTGGCGCTCAACGCCGCCATCGAGGCGGCCCGGGCCGGGGACATGGGCCGTGGCTTTGCGGTGGTGGCCGATGAGGTGCGCACGCTGGCGCGGCGCACCCAGGCTTCCACCGACGAGATCCAGCAGATGATCGGCAGCCTCAAGCAAGGCGCGGAAAACGCCGTCTCGTCGATGCGCTCCGGCCAGGCCGCCACCGGCACCGGGGTCGAGTCGAGCCAGCGCACCGGCGCGTCGCTGACCGCTATCACCGGGCAGGTGGAACGCATCAGCGACATGAACCATCAGGTGGCGACGGCGACCGAAGAGCAGTCGGCGGTGACCGAAGAGATCAACCGCAACGTTCAGGGCATTTCCGATCTGGCCCGGGCCACGGCGGGAGAGGTCAGGGCGTGCCGCGAGGACTGTCAGATGCTGCGGCGCCTGGCCGATGACCTGGCGCGGCAGATGGGCGGGTTCAAGCTGAGTTGATGGGGTCGACGCCATCGCCAGCAGGCTGGCTCCCACCTTGGAACGCGTTCTCCTGTGGGAGCCAGCCTGCTGGCGAATGGCGCTCAACCACCACACATGACTTGGATCAGAACCAGGCGTCCTGCATGGCCAGGCAGGTATCGTCCCGAGCCTCCAGCAAGGTCAGCTCATGGTGGCACCCCGGCACTTCCCAGGTCAGGAAGTACCGCGCCGCCTGCAGCTTGCCCTGATAGAAGTCGGCGTCCGCCGCATTGCCCTTGGCCAGGCCTTCCTCGGCGCGGATCGCCTGCTCCAGCCAACGCCAGCCGATCACCGCGTGGCCGAACACTTTCAGGTACAGCGCCGAATTCGCCAGGCTGCCGTTGACCTTGCCCTGGGCCAGGTCGGTCAGCAATCCGAGGGTCACGCCTTGCAGGCGGGCCACCAGTTTCTCCAACGGCTCACGCAGCGGCGTGAGCGCATCGAACGCTTGGGCGCGTTCGGCGGTGTCGGCGATCAGGCGGATCAGTTGCTTGAGCCCCGCGCCGCCGTTCTGCGCCAGTTTGCGCCCGAGCAGGTCGAGGGACTGGATGCCATGGGTGCCTTCGTGGATCGGGTTCAGGCGGTTGTCGCGGTAATACTGCTCCACCGGGTATTCACGGGTGTAGCCGTGGCCGCCGAGGATCTGGATCGCCAGTTCGTTGGCCTTCAGGCAAAACTCCGACGGCCAGGATTTGACGATCGGCGTCAGCAGGTCCAGCAGCTCATGGGCCTGCTTGCGCCCGTCTTCGGTCTCGAGCGTGGTGGTGTCGTCGAACAGTCGGGCGGCGTACAGGCCGAGGTCGAAGGCGCCTTCCACGTAGGCCTTCTGGGTCAGCAGCATGCGCCGCACGTCCGCGTGGCGGATGATCGCCACCGGCGCCGTGGTCGGATCCTTGCTGTCCGGCAGCCGCCC
The DNA here is from genome assembly GCF_002112565.1 of Pseudomonas sp. R25(2017). NCBI lineage: Bacteria > Pseudomonadati > Pseudomonadota > Gammaproteobacteria > Pseudomonadales > Pseudomonadaceae > Pseudomonas > Pseudomonas sp. R25(2017). The sequence continues at coordinate 56,665 of NZ_NEHZ01000019.1, read as the reverse complement.
TTGCGGCCGTTCGCGGGCGTATTCCAGCGAATAGAGGTAGCCGGCGTAACCGAGCATCACCGCGCCCATGCCGACGCCGATCCGCGCCTCGTTCATCATCTGGAACATGTAGCTCAGGCCGTGGTGCGGCTTGCCCACCAGATAGCCGACGCACTCGCCGTTGTCGCCGAAGTTCAGCGCCGTGGAGGTGGTGCCGCGCCAGCCCATCTTGTGGAACAGCCCGGCCAGCAGCACGTCGTTGCGGGGGCCGAGGCTGCCGTCGTCGTTGACCAGGAACTTGGGCACGATGAACAGCGAAATGCCTTTCACGCCCGGCGGCGCGTCCGGCAGCTTGGCCAGCACCATGTGCACGATGTTTTCCGACAGCGGATGGTCGCCGCCGGAAATGAAGATCTTGTTGCCCTTCAGGCGGTAGGTGCCGTCGGCCGCCGGTTCGGCGCGGGTGCGGATGTCCGACAGCGACGAGCCGGCGTGGGGCTCGGTCAGGGCCATGGTGCCGAAGAAGCGGCCGTCGATCATCGGCTCCAGGAAGCGCTGCTTCTGCTCCTCGGTGCCGAAGCTCTCGATCAGGTTGGCCGCGCCCATGGTCAGGAACGGGTACGAGGTGGTCGCCGCGTTGGCCGACTGGAAATGCGCGAAGCAGGCCTGGGACAGCAGCGTCGGCAACTGCATGCCGCCGGCCTCGAAACTGCGCGCCGCATTGAGGAAGCCGGCCTCCAGGAACGCGTCCACCGCCGGCTTCACTTCAGGAATCAGGATCGCCTGGCCGTTCTCGTAGCGCGGTTCGTTCTCGTCGCCCTTGCGGTTGTGCGGCGCAAAGCGCTGCTCGGCGATGCTGCGGGCAGTGTCGATGGCGGCGTCGAAGGTTTCGCGGCTGTGTTCGGCAAACCGCTCGCGCCGGGTCAGGCCTTCGGCGTCGAGGACTTCGTACAGCTCGAAAGCCAGATTGCGGGAACTGAGCAGCGTCTCGGACATGGCGGCCTACCTGTATTTGGAATGGATCGAGTCTAGGTGTGCGAATAAAGGCTGAACAGGAAGATTGATAACGGTGATGGAGAGGCAAAAAAAATGGGCGCCGGTGAGGGCGCCCATTTTTATGTGGCTGGCAGAGTCGCTGATTAACCGATAGTCATCAGACTGGCGTTGCCGCCCGCCGCGGCGGTGTTGACGCTCAACGCCCGCTCGATCACCAGACGCTCCAGCGCAATGTTGGTCTCGCCCTGGGACAGGCCCTGGACGCCGACGATCGCGCCGCTGCGCTTGGCCACCTGCTCGCACACCGCGCGCAGCTGGTCGGAATGACCGTGGTGCAGCACGGCGTCGAACACCGTCTCGTCCTTGTTCCAGTCGGCCACGCGCTTGATCCGCGCCTGAATGTCCTTCGGCAGGCGTGCGAACAATGCCTTGCTGGTGTCGGACTCCGGCCAAACCGCCGAGCCGCCCACCGCCAGCACCGCGGCCAGCTGGGTCAGCAGGTCGCCTTCGATGTCCGCCAGGCACAGCACGTGCTCGCGCGGCAGGATCGTGTAGCTGTTGCGCTCGCCGGTCGGGCCGGCCAGCACGCGGGTGATGCCGCTCTGCGATTGGGCGCCGTACTGCACGCACAGGGTGCTGAGGTCAGCGTACTGGTTGCTGTCGGCCCAGGCCTTCAGGGCGGCCAGCGGCTTGGCCATGGCGTCGCGCAGGCGCACGTCCGGCGCGTTGGCCGCGTCGCCGCGGGCGAACGACTGCCCGATGGCGTCGGCCGGGCGGGTGGACAGCAGGCGGTACAGGTACAGCGGGCCGCCGGCTTTCGGGCCGGTGCCCGACAGGCCTTCGCCGCCGAACGGCTGGACGCCGACCACGGCGCCGACGATGTTGCGGTTGACGTAGACGTTACCGGCGTTGACGTTGTCGATCACCTTGGCGATGGTCTCGTCGATGCGGGTGTGCACGCCCAGGGTCAGGCCGTAGCCGGAGGCGTTGATCTGGCCGATCAGCTGGTCGATGTCCTTGCGCTTGTAGCGCACTACGTGCAGCACCGGGCCGAAGATTTCGCGCTGCAGCTCGTCGAAGCTTTCCAGCTCGATCAGGGTCGGCATGACGAAGGTGCCGCGCTTGACTTCCTCGGCGTCGGCGATGGCCACCTGGTACACGCTGCGGCCTTTGTCGCGCATGCCCTGGATGTGCTTCTCGATGCCGGCCTTGGCTTCGGCGTCGATGACAGGGCCGATGTCCACGGCCAGGCGCTCAGGGTTGCCGAGACGGGATTCGGCCATCGCGCCCTTGAGCATTTCGATGACGCGGTCGGCGGAGTCTTCCTGCAGGCACAGCACGCGCAGGGCCGAGCAACGCTGGCCGGCGCTGTCGAACGCCGAGGACACCACGTCGATCACCACCTGTTCGGTCAGCGCCGAAGAGTCGACGATCATCGCGTTCTGGCCGCCGGTCTCGGCGATCAGCGGGATCGGACGGCCCTGGTTGTCCAGGCGGCCGGCGATGTTGCGCTGCAGCAGGCGCGCCACCTCGGTGGAGCCGGTGAACATCACGCCTTTGACGCGCTCGTCGCCCACCAGGCCGGCGCCGACGGTTTCGCCGCGGCCCGGCAGCAGTTGCAGCACGCCTTCCGGAATCCCGGCTTCGAGCAGCAGGCGCACGGCCTGGGCGGCCACCAGCGGGGTCTGTTCGGCCGGCTTGGCCAGCACCGGGTTACCGGCGGCCAGCGCGGCGGCGACCTGGCCGCTGAAGATCGCCAGCGGGAAGTTCCACGGGCTGATGCACACCACAGGGCCCAGCGGACGGTGGGCGTCGTTGCTGAAGTCGTTGCGGGCCTGCACGGCGTAGTAGCGCAGGAAGTCGACGGCTTCGCGGACTTCGGCGATGGCGTTGGCGAAGGTCTTGCCGGCTTCGCGGGCCAGCAGGCCCATCAGCGGCTGGATCTCGGCTTCCATCAGGTCGGCGGCGCGCTCGAGGATCGCGGCGCGTTCGGCCGGCGGGGTGGCCTGCCAGATCGGCGCGGCGCTCAGGGCGCACTGGATCGCATTGTTGACGTCGTCGACGGTGGCTTCCTGCACGTGGCCGACCACGTCGCGGTGGTCCGCCGGGTTCAGCACCGGCGCCGGCGCTTCGTTGCTGGAGGCGCAGCCGAGCATCGGCGCGGCTTTCCAGTTGTTGTGCGCGGTGGCCAGCAGGGCGCAGGACAACGACGCCAGACGGTGTTCGTTGGCCATGTCGATGCCGCTGGAGTTGGCGCGCTCGGAGCCGTACAGGTCACGCGGCAGCGGAATGCGCGGGTGCGGCAGGCCGAAGCCGCCTTCCACGGTGGCCATCTGCTCGATGCTTGCGACCGGATCGGCCACCAGTTCCTGGATCGAGATCGACTGGTCGGCGATGCGGTTGACGAACGAGGTGTTCGCGCCGTTTTCCAGCAGGCGGCGCACCAGGTAGGCGAGCAGGGTCTCGTGGGTGCCGACCGGGGCGTACACGCGGCACGGACGGTTCAGCTTGCCTTCGGCGACCTTGCCCACGACTTGTTCGTACAGCGGTTCGCCCATGCCGTGCAGGCACTGGAACTCGTACTGGCCCGGGTAATAGTTCTGGCCGGCGATGTGGTAGATGGCCGACAGCGTGTGGGCGTTGTGGGTGGCGAACTGCGGGTAGATGACTTCCGGCACCGACAGCAGTTTGCGGGCGCAGGCGATGTAGGAAACGTCGGTGTACACCTTGCGGGTGTAGACCGGGTAGCCTTCCAGGCCTTCGAGCTGGGCGCGCTTGATCTCGCTGTCCCAGTACGCGCCTTTCACCAGGCGGATCATCAGGCGGTGGCGGCTGCGGCGCGCCAGGTCGATGACGTAGTCGATCACGTACGGGCAGCGCTTCTGATAGGCCTGGATCACGAAGCCGATGCCGTTCCAGCCGGTCAGCTGCGGCTCGAAGCACAGGCGTTCCAGCAGGTCCAGCGACAGTTCGAGGCGGTCGGCCTCTTCGGCGTCGATGTTCAGGCCGATGTCGTACTGCTTGGCCAGCAGGGTCAGCGACAGCAGGCGCGGGTACAGCTCGTCCATCACGCGCTCGTACTGGGCACGGCTGTAGCGCGGGTGCAGGGCGGACAGCTTGATCGAGATGCCCGGGCCTTCATAGATCCCACGGCCGTGGGAGGCTTTGCCGATCGAGTGGATGGCTTGTTCGTACGAGGCCAGGTACTTCTGGGCGTCGTGTTCGGTCAGCGCGGCTTCGCCGAGCATGTCGTAGGAGTAGCGGAAGCCCTTGGCTTCGAACTTGCTCGCGTTGGCCAGCGCTTCGGCGATGGTTTCGCCGGTGACGAACTGCTCGCCCATCAGGCGCATGGCCATGTCCACGCCCTTGCGGATCATCGGCTCGCCGCTCTTGCCGATGATGCGGCTCAGGGACGAGGTCAGGCCCGCTTCGTTGTGGGTGGAGACCAGCTTGCCGGTCAGCAGCAGGCCCCAGGTGGCGGCGTTGACGAACAGCGACGGGCTGTTGCCCAGATGCGGCTGCCAGTTGCCGGTGCTGATCTTGTCGCGGATCAGGGCGTCGCGGGTGCCCTTGTCCGGGATGCGCAGCAGCGCTTCGGCCAGGCACATCAGCGCCACGCCTTCCTGGGACGACAGGGAGAATTCCTGCAGCAGGCCCTGGACGATGCCGGCACGGCCGCCGGCGCTCTTCTGGTTGCGCAGTTTTTCCGCGATGGTCGCGGCGAGCTTGTTGGTGGCTTCGGCCATCGGCGCCGGCAGGCGGGCCTGTTCGATCAGCATCGGCACCACTTCCGGCTCGGGGCGGCGGTAGGCGGCGGTGATCGCGGCGCGCAGCACCGATTGCGGCAGGATGCTTTCGGCGAATTCGAGGAAGCATTGGTGGGCATGGTCCACGTGGACTTCGCCCGCGTCATCGGCGTCCTTGACGGCCAGGCCGTTGAGCTCGTTCAGGGTTGCACCACCCTCGAGTTTTTCCAGGTAATTGAAAATCGCCTGTTTGATCAGCCAGTGCGGCGTGCGGTCAATCGAGGTCGCGGCGGCTTTCAGGCGCTCGCGGGTCGGGTCGTCGAGTTTGACCCCAAGGGTGGTGGTAGCCATATTCTTATCCTCATAGGTGCCGCAATTGCGCGGCAACAGCTGGCGGCAAGATTAGCTGCGGCCCGGAAGAGGTGCAACCGGGTGCAACCCATTTTTTGTCGGAATTATCGGCAGCTCGTCAGGAATTATTTTCTGGCTTGAAGTGACCGCTCTAGCGTGCTGCTTTCGCGGGGGCGTCGTGCAGACAATGCGCCAGGCTGGGGGCAAAAACAGTCGTTTCGTCCGAAAAAGCGATGTAGGTGCAACTGATTCCCAAGAAACAGGTTGCACCTGTTCTGTTTTGTTGCATAGGATTCGCGCCCTAGGTGCAACCGGGACAACCCGGTGCATCGGCCGATGGCTTTCCTGGGGAAACATCGGTCATAAATGCGCGGCCGTGCATTTCGTCCTTCAGGCGTCAGTCTGCAGGCGGTGCAACCGCCGCCGCTACATAAAAACAAAGCCAGGGCCGAAACGTAATGAGCGCAAGCAATCCAACACTGATCACGTTCGTGATCTACATCGCAGCAATGGTGCTGATCGGCTTCATGGCCTATCGCTCCACCAACAACCTCTCCGACTACATTCTTGGCGGCCGCAGCCTCGGCAGCGTCGTGACGGCCCTGTCCGCCGGTGCCTCCGACATGAGCGGCTGGCTGCTGATGGGCCTGCCGGGCGCCATCTACATGTCCGGCCTGTCCGAAAGCTGGATCGCCATCGGCCTGATCGTCGGCGCCTACCTGAACTGGCTGTTCGTCGCCGGCCGCCTGCGGGTGCAGACCGAGCACAACGGCGATGCGCTGACCCTGCCGGACTACTTCGCCAGCCGTTTCGAAGACAAGAGCGGCCTGCTGCGGATCATCTCGGCGGTGGTGATCCTGGTGTTCTTCACCATCTATTGCGCGTCCGGCATCGTGGCCGGCGCCCGCCTGTTCGAAAGCACCTTCGGCATGTCCTACGAGACCGCGCTGTGGGCCGGCGCTGCGGCGACCATCGCCTACACCTTCGTCGGCGGCTTCCTGGCGGTGAGCTGGACCGACACCGTCCAGGCCACCCTGATGATCTTCGCCCTGATCCTCACGCCGATCATCGTGCTGCTGGCCACCGGCGGCGTGGACACCACGTTCCTGGCCATCGAGGCCAACGACCCGAGCAACTTCGACATGCTCAAGGGCACCACCTTCATCGGCATCATCTCGCTGATGGGCTGGGGCCTGGGCTACTTCGGCCAGCCGCACATCCTGGCGCGCTTCATGGCCGCCGACTCGGTGAAATCCATCGCCAACGCCCGCCGCATCTCCATGACCTGGATGATCCTGTGCCTGGGCGGCACCGTGGCGGTGGGCTTCTTCGGCATCGCTTACTTCTCGGCCAACCCGGCCGTGGCCACTCCGGTCAGCGAGAACCATGAGCGTGTGTTCATCGAACTGGCCAAGCTGCTGTTCAACCCGTGGATCGCCGGTGTGCTGCTGTCGGCCATCCTGGCGGCGGTGATGAGCACGCTGAGCTGCCAGCTGCTGGTGTGCTCGAGCGCCCTGACCGAAGACTTCTACAAGACCTTCCTGCGCAAGTCCGCTTCGCAGCTGGAACTGGTGTGGGTCGGCCGCGCCATGGTGCTGCTGGTGGCGCTGATCGCCATCGCCATGGCGGCCAACCCGGAAAACCGCGTGCTGGGTCTGGTGTCCTACGCCTGGGCCGGTTTCGGTGCGGCGTTCGGCCCTGTCGTGCTGATTTCGGTGATCTGGAAGGGCATGACCCGCAACGGCGCCCTGGCCGGCATCCTGGTCGGCGCGGTGACCGTGATCGTGTGGAAGCATTTCGAACTGCTGGGCCTGTACGAAATCATCCCGGGCTTCATCTTCGCCAGCCTGGCGATCTACCTGGTCAGCCTGATGGGCCAGCCGAGCGCCGGCATGGTTCAGCGCTTCGAGGCGGCCGAGCAGGATTACCACCTGAACAAGTGAGGGCGGCGGGCTGAGCCTCAGCCCATTGCCTGACCTGAAACGGCCCGTCTCCACCCGGAGGCGGGCCGTTTTTCATGCCTGCAATTTTTCAAGAGTATTGGAGAACCCTGTGGGAGCTGGCTTGCCAGCGATGGCGGCGTGTCGGTCAGCGAACAGTCGAATCTGCCGACCTCATCGCTGGCAAGCCAGCTCCCACAGATTCAGCGATGTATTTGAGGGATGTGTCTGTAGTTGAAAGCGCTGATTTTTGAAGGGGAGATCGAAGTTTCAAGTAGGGCAAATCTGATTTTCCTGTCACTGGCTCTCCAGTCTTGGCCCCTCATGCAGAATCGCCCGCCTTCATTCTGCAGAGACACATCGGATGTTCGCGCCTGCCCATCAACCGCGTTTCACGTTGACCCTCGAAGGCGCCCACTATGACCTCAAAGTGCTTGAGTTCACGGGCAAGGAAGCCATCAGCCAACCTTTTCGCTTCGACCTGGAACTGGTCAGCGAACGACCGGACCTGGATCTCGAAAGCCTGCTGCACCGTCAGGCGTTTCTGAGTTTCGGTGTGCAAGGATCCGGCATCCACGGTCAGATCCATCGCGTCGGCCAAGGGGATTCGGGCAAGCGTCTGACCCGCTATCACGTCAGCCTCGTTCCGCGCCTGGCGTACCTCGGGCACCGGATCAACCAACGGATCTTCCAGCGGCAGAGCGTCCCGCAGATCGTGGCGCAAGTGCTCAAGGATCACGGGATCCTGCGCGATGCCTTCGAATTCCGTCTGGGCAGCGAATACCCGCCCCGGGAATACTGCGTGCAATACGCCGAAAGCGACCTGACGTTCATTCAGCGGCTGTGCGGCGAAGTCGGCATTCACTTCCACTTTCAGCACAGCCCGGAAGGGCATCTGCTGGTGTTCGGCGATGACCAGACCGTGTTTCCCCGCCTGGCCGGGGCGACGCCTTACCTGCCGGGCAGCGGCATGGCCGCCGCGGCGCCGGCGGTCAAGCGCCTGAGTGTCCGGGTCGAGACCCGCACCAGCGTGGTCACCCGCCGTGACTACGATTTCGAAAAGCCGCAGCTGTCCCTGGAGGCCCGGGTCGACAGCGAGCAGCGGCCGGTGCTGGAGGACTATCACTTTCCCGGCCAGTTCACCGAGCGGGAGGCCGGCAAGCGAATGGCCCGGCGAACCCTGGAGCGGCACCTGGCCGACCACTGCCTGGCGGAGGGGCACAGCGACGAATCCGCGTTGCTCAGCGGACATTTCCTGCAACTGATCGAGCATCCACGCCAGGACTGGAACGACCTGTGGCTGTTGACCGCCGTCGAGCACCGGGGGCGCCAGCCACAGGTGCTGGAGGAATCGGTCACCAGCGACGGGGAAGCGTTCCAGGGTTACCGCAACACTTTTCTCGCCACGCCGTGGGACGTCTTCTTCCGCCCGTCGGCGGTTCCGGAAAAACCGCGGATGTCCGGCTACCAGCCGGCGGTCGTCACCGGGCCAAAAGACAGCGAGATCCACTGCGACGAGTACGGGCGGATCAAGGTGCAACTGGCCTGGGACCGGGACGGCGAACTCAATGAGCATTCCAGTTGCTGGCTGCGGGTCGCCACCGGTTGGGCCCACGACCGCTACGGCAGCGTGCTGATCCCGCGGGTCGGCATGGAAGTGCTGGTGGGGTTCGTCGATGCCGACGCGGACAAGCCGCTGGTCATGGGCTGCCTGCCGAACGCCGCCACCCCAGTGCCGCTGGAGCTTCCGGCAGACAAGACCCGCAGTGTGTTCCGCAGCCAGAGCAGCCCCGGCGGCGGGGGCTACAACGAACTGCGCATCGAGGACCGCAAGGGCGCCGAGGAAATCTACCTGCGCGCCCAGCGCAACTGGACGCAGCATGTGCTGCACGACCAACAGGTGCGGGTGGACAACCAGCGCAGCGTCGTCGTCACCGGTCTGGCGAAGCACGAACTGAAGGCCGACGAACAGCGCATCACCCACGGCCGGCGCCAGGCCGAGGTGAAGCAGGACGACCACCTCACGGTGACCGGCGACCGGCATGTCCGCGTGAGCAGTCAGGCGTTCAGCGCCAGTGTGCAGTTCCACGTCAGCGCCGGCCAGCAGGTGGTGATCGACGGCGGCGCCAGCGCGACGATCCAGGCGGGCGGACAGTGGATCAATATCGGCCCCGGCGGGATCTTCAGCAGCGTGCCGATCCAGGTGGGCGGCGCGCCGATGGCGCCGATGGCGGCGGCCCCGGCGGTGGCGGGGCAGGCGGCGGGGTTGGCGGCAGCGCCGGCGGCGATCCTGACCGCCGCGCAAATCATGAGCCTGAAAAGTGATGCGCCGTTCTGCGAAGAGTGCGAGCGGTGCAAGGAGGGAATCTGTGCGACCTGATCAATGGCTGGCGGCTGAGCCGCTGAAGCCTTCGGAACAGTTGTTTGCGGTGTTGAGCGGTGCCAGCGCGGGAGAGCCGCTCAAGGCTTGGCCCTCGCAGGCGCCGACACCGGTCTGGGCGGAAACGGCATTTTCCGAGTGGGAAGCGGTGATGCCTTACGTGGGAGTCGTTGCCGCCGACAGTGAGTTTCTGGAATGGGCGGCGAGCACCGAGTCTGAGGATTGGGGGTGGCTGGGGGTGTCCTCGGCAAGCCTTGAAGAAGTGGCCGCGCATCTTTGCAGCCTGACGCAAGTGCTTCTGTCGGATGGGCGCCCGGCGTTCTTCCGGTTCTGGGACGGGCGCTTCCTGTTGCCGATCCTGGCGTCGCCTGAGGTCGATGCGGAGACGCTGCTGGCGGTCTTCGGGCGTGCCCTGGTCAATGGCCGGGCGGTGACGGTCGGTGGCCGGGGGCAAGCCTCGGGGTGTGCCTTTCCTTGGTGGCGGGTGCCGCAAGGGCTGCTGGCGTCGTTCGGCGGCGATGTCCGGATGCGCAACGCTTTGCAGTGGCTGAACGAGGCGCATCCGGCGCTGGCCCAGGCATTTCCAGCCGATGTGCTGCGCCACAAGGTCGCAAGGTTTTATCGGGTTTCGGTGTCGCAAGAGGCGTCGGAAACGGCGCTGCTGGATTACCTGTTGGAGGAAACGCAGTGAGGTTGGCGGGCGAGGGGCCTTAGCGGCCCGTTCGGCTGCGGCCCCCTGACTTGCCGCCCGGTAAAAGGTAAACTTTGCGGCCCTCGCAGGAGCCACCATGAATTATCGTCACGCCTTCCATGCCGGCAACCACGCCGATGTGTTCAAACACCTGACCTTGACCCGCCTCATCGCCCTGATGTCGCGCAAGGAGCAGCCGTTTGCCTATCTCGACAGCCACGCCGGCATCGGCCTGTATGACCTGCAGGGCGATCAGGCCAACCGCACCGGCGAATACCTGGAAGGCATCGCACGGTTGTGGAACCAGCCTGACCTGCCGGCGCTGACCGCCGACTACATGCAGGTGCTGCACGAGATGAACCCGGACGGCCAGCTGCGCTACTACCCCGGCTCGCCGGAACTGGCGCGGCGCCTGACCCGGCCGCAGGATCGGGTGTTGCTCAACGAGAAGCACCCGCAGGACGGCGTGCTGCTCAAGGACAACATGAAGGGCGACCGTCGGGTGGCGGTGCACCTGGGCGAAGGCTGGCACGTGGCGCGGGCGCTGCTGCCGGTGGCCGAAAAACGTGCGGTGATGCTGATCGATCCGCCGTTCGAGAAGCTCGACGAGATGCAGCGCTGCGCCGCTTCCCTGAAAGAGGCGATCTCGCGGATGCGTCAGACCGTGGCGGCGATCTGGTACCCGGTGAAGGACCAGCGCGCCCTGCGCCGTTTCTACCAGGATCTGGCCGGCACCGGCGCACCGAAACTGCTGCGGGTCGAACTGCTGGTGCATCCCCTGGACACGCCCAACAGCCTGAACGGCTCGGGACTGGCGATCGCCAATCCGCCGTGGGGGCTGGAAGAGGAGTTGCGCGAGCTGCTGCCGTGGCTGTCCAAGAAGCTTGGGCAGACCCAGGGCGGCTGGCAGATGGATTGGTTGATCGCCGAGAGCTGATCAACATTTAACCAGTTGTGGCGAGGGAGCAACGCCCTCGCCACGGTTTCAAGCTTAGTTGCCCGCCAGGCTCGGCGGCATGCACACGCCGGTGCCGCCGATTCCGCAGTAGCCTTCCGGGTTCTTCGCCAGGTACTGCTGGTGATAGGCCTCGGCGAAGTACACGGTCGGGGCCTGCTCGATCTCGGTGCTGATCTCGCCCAGGCCGGCCTTGTTCAGCTCGGCCTGGTACACGGCCTTGCTCTTGTTCGCCGCATCCAGCTGCTCCGGGGTGGTGGCGTAGATCACCGAACGGTACTGGGTGCCGATGTCGTTGCCCTGGCGCATGCCCTGGGTCGGGTTGTGCAGTTCCCAGAACATGTTCAGCAGGTCCTGGTAGCTGACTTTCGCCTTGTCGAACACCACCAGCACCACTTCGGCGTGAGCGGTCAGGCCCGAGCAGACTTCTTCGTAGGTCGGGTTCGGCGTGTAGCCGCCGGCGTAGCCGACCACGGTGCTGACCACGCCCTCGCGCTGCCAGAAGCGGCGCTCGGCGCCCCAGAAGCAACCCAGGCCGAAAATGGCGAACTCGACATCGTCGAAGAACGGGCCGAGCAGCGGGGTGTCTTTGAAGACGAAATGGTTTTCGGGCAGGGCCATCGGGGTTTCGCGGCCGGGCAGGGCTTGATCTTGAGTCGGTAGCACGTTTTTGTTCACCAGAATTTCCGAGCGCAGAACCATGATCGTTCCTCTCAGTCAGGATGGGATGTTCAATCAGCAGACCGCCAGTGTGCCCAATGATGCCGAGTTAATCACTAGCCAAACGATGTGGGATTGGCCCATCCGGGCCGGGGCAGGGCTTACAGGGACAGCGGGCCGCGCGGGTAGCGCTTGAGCGTGCCGATCAGTTCGGCGCCGGGGATCGGCCGGTCGAACAGGTAGCCCTGGCCGACGTCGCAGCGGTGGCGGCGCAGGAACGCCAGCTGCTCGGCGGTCTCGATGCCTTCGGCCACCACCTTCAGCTTCAGGTTGTGGGCCATGGCGATCACGGCGGAAGTGATTTCCATGTCGTCCTGGTTGTCCGGGATCTCATGGATGAAGCTGCGGTCGATCTTGATGATGTCGATCGGGAATTTCTTCAGGTAGCTGAGCGACGAGTAGCCGGTGCCGAAGTCGTCCATGGCCAGGGTCAGGCCCAGGCGCTTGAGCTGGTCGAGCTGCAGGTGGGTGTCTTCGGTGGCCTCCAGCAGCAGGCCTTCGGTCAGTTCCAGTTCCAGCAGGTTGGCCGGCAGCGCTTCTTCCTTGAGGATGTTGGCGATGGACGCCACCAGGTCCGGGTCGGAGAACTGCTTGGGCGACAGGTTGATCGCCACCTGCAGGTTGCCCAGGCCGGCGGCGGTCAGGGCCTTGCTCATGCGGCAGGCCTGGCGGGCGATCCATTTGCCGATCGGGATGATCAGCCCGGTTTCTTCGGCGACGCTGATGAACTGATCCGGGCGGATCATGCCGCGCTCCGGGTGGTTCCAGCGCAGCAGCGCTTCCATGCCCAGCAGCCGGCCGCTGCGCAGGCACAGCTTGGGCTGGTAGAACACGTCCAGTTCGTTCTGGGTCAGGGCCCGGCGCAGGTTGTTCTCGACGAACAGCTTGTAGCTGGCCTCGGCGTTCAAGGCTTCGGTGAACACCTGCACCTGATGCTTGCCGTTGGCCTTGGCCTTGTGCAGCGCCAGGCCCGCGTTGCGCATCAGGGTCTGCGGATCGCGGCCGTGCAGCGGCGCGCTGGCCAGGCCCACGGAACCGGTGACGCTGATCAGCTGGTTGTCGACGAACATCGGTTTGTCGAGGGTCATCAGCAGCTGGCTGGCGATCTGTTGGCCGGCCTCAAGGTCGGTGTTGTCCAGCAGCACCGCGAATTCGTTGCTGGCGAACCGCGCCAGGCTGCCGCTCGGGCTCAGGCTGTTGCGCAGGCGCCGGGCCAGGCTGATCAGCAGCTTGTCGCCGGTCTGGTGGCCGAGGCTGTCGTTGATCCGCTTGAAGTTGTCGATGTCCACCAGCAGCAGGCTGATCGGGGTATCGCTGTCTCGGGCGAAGCGCTCGTCCAGGTTGCGGATGAACGCGGGGCGGTTGCCCAGGTTGGTCAGGTTGTCGGTGTAGGCCAGGCGTTCGATGCGCTGCTGCGCCAGCTTGCTCTGGGTGATGTCTTCGTAGATGCCGATGTAATGGGTCAACTCGCGGTTGTCGCCGTAGACCTTGGAGATCGACAGTTGCCCCCAGTACGGTTCGAGGTTCTTGCGCCGGCTCTTGAATTCGCCCTGCCAACTGTTGCTCTTGGCCAGCGCCGACGGCGCGTCGAACAGCAGCTCGCTGAGGTTCTCCAGGGCCGGCAGCTCAGACAGGCGCTGGCCGTGGACTTCCTCGGTGGTGTACTGGGTGATGGCGGTGAAGCTGGGGTTGACGTACTCGACCACGCCTTCGCAGTTGACCAGCAGAAAGGCGTTGGCGCTCTGCTCGACCGCTCGCTGGAACAGGTGCAGGGCGCTGGTGGCGGTGCGTCGGTTGTGGTTGTTGATGACTTGGGCGAACTGGTCGGCCAGTTCGCCGGCAAAGGCGATCTCGTCGGATTGCCAGGCGCGGGTCACGCCGGTCTGCTCCAGGCAGAGCACGCCGACCACCTGGCCGTCGACCCGGATGCTGGCGTCGAGCATCGCATTGACGTCGCGCGGGCGCAGGGCTTCGGCCATGTCGCGGGTGCGCGGGTCGTGCATCGCATTGTGGGCGTCGATGGCGCGGCTGCTGTGCAGCGCCTCCATGTAGTCGGGGAAACCGCTGACGTCGATCACGTCCGGCAGCAGGTATTCCTGGCTGGCGCGGTGGTAGGCCGAGATCGGCACCAACTGTTGGCCTTCGAGGTTCCACAGGCTGGCGCAGTCGATCTCATAGATGTCGCAGGCGCAGCGGGTGATCAGTTCGGCCGCTTCCTGCAGTGAGTTGTGGCTGCTGTAGCGCTGGCGGGCCAGCAGCAGGATCAGGTCCTGCTGGGCGCGCACCCGCTCCAGGTGCTGCAGTTGTTCCTGCTGGGCGCGCTGGTTGAGCTCCAGGGCGATCTGCAGGCGCGAGTTCTGGGTTTCCAGGTCGACGGAGGGCAGCGCCGGCACGTCGTCGAACACATCGTCGACCACCAGCAGGTAACCGCGCAGCAGATGGCGGTTGTGCTGTTTGTAGGCCTCGCCCAGTTCCAGCACGCTCAGCACGCCGGCGGCGGTGTGCAGGGTGTAGCGCACCAGGTAATGGGGGCTCGCGCTCAGTTGCTGCTGGATCGTGTCGTGCAGCTGATAGCGCGCCTCCGGCTCCATCAGGCTGGCGTAGGGCGAGCCGACCAGGGCGCAGAGCTCGACGGCCGGCTGGCCGAATTGGCGTTCGCAGTTGGGGTCGAGGAACAGCATCGCCCAGCTCGCTTCATTCAGGCGCTCGAAACGCAGCATGCCGAGCCGCGAGGGCACAGGCAACTGCGTCACTACCTCGGCCACCATACGGCTGGCGGCATCGGGTTGGCTCTTCATGAAGGGAACTCGCTTGGAAATATGCTGAACGCGCCGGGCTCTCGCCCTCTTTACTGTTGCCTGCGGCAAGGTTGCATCATTGCGGCACCGACTGACAAGAGAGATGAAGGCCAAGTGCTATAAGAATGTGTCGGCTGACCGGCGCATTTCTCCAGCGGGCCGCGAAAAACAATCCGGGGGTGGCGCAAGAGTGCCGTCCCAGAGCCTTTTGCTCACGGAACGGCAGTGCTGGCGGATCAGCGCAGCGGGATGCTGACCGACTGCAGACGCTTGCCGTCGCGGTCGTGATAGTGAACCTGCAGACGGTCGGCCTCCACCACCAGGTGGGCGAAATTGTCCTGGCTGATCACCTGACCGGTCAGTTCATGTCGGTAATCGCCGGTCGCGGTGCAGGCCAGCGGCTTGTCGAGGATGAAGGTGGACGCCTTGGCGTAGGGCAACAGCATGCTGTTGTGCAGCGGCGAGGACACGACGGTGTACACCTCGAAGTCCGGATCTTCGCTGTGGCTCAGGCGGGCGGTCAGCGAGCCGTGCACGTCGCCGCTGACGAACACGACATTCTCGATCCTGTGCCGGCGGATGGTCTCCAACAGGCGCAGGCGCTGCTCGGGGAAACCCATCCAGGCATCGTCGCCGTTGAGCTTGCGGTCCGGGTAGAACATCACGCTGGTGACCACGAACTTCACCCGCGCCGGGCTGTGGATCAGCCACTTGAGCAGGGCCTGCTCCTGTTCCTCGTCGAGGATGCGCCGGTCGCCGGCTGCCAGGTTGCGCCGGGTGCGGCTGTCGGTCACGAACCATTCGATGTCACCGTCGGCGAACCGATACCAATAGCGTTCGGGTTTCGCGCGATTGATTTGCGACTGTTCATCCAGCTCATGTGCCGGGCTATGGCTGACTTGGTAACTTTCGTAGGCGGCCATGGCATTGCGAAACAACGCGTGATCGTTCTTTGTGGCATTGGCCGGCCAGTTGTCTTCGATCTCGTGGTCATCGAGGATCATGTAAGTGGAAGTGCCGGACATTAGTTGCCGAATGTTCGGTTGAGAGAACGCAGTTCGATACTTTTTATGAATGTCCTCGTGTTCCCGATCCGGCGCGATCCGGTTCAGGTCATCGACATAGACTTGATCCCCGGTCATCAGCATGGCGCTCACCGGCGGTTGCGCATCATGGGCCAGCCGATGGATCGACGCGAAGATCCGGTCACCCAGAGCGGGCAGCGTGGCGATGCCGGCGGTCATCCGCAAGTAGCGGCACGAGCCCACGACATAGGCCCGGGGCTGCGACCGCTTGCCCGAGCGCGTACGCAGGCGATAGGTCGCCCTGGGCCATTGCAGCGGCAACTCCGCGACGCTCTCCACGGTGTGCGCCGGACTCATCGGGCTGAACCAGCCCGCCTGGTATTCGTGTTCGGTGTCTTCGCTCAAGTTGTTGAGCGCCACGACGCCTGACATGTCACTGCATGCATCGAGTTTGACGAAAGTTGCGTTTGACCAACGCGCTTCGCCGATCTTTCGATAGCGGACACCGGCAAATACCGGTGTGTTTCCATTGTGCTCGCCGCGAATGAATATCCGGGCGTGATGAGTTGTTACGTGGCCGAGAATCGGCCCAACGGTCGGTTTGAACATGTTCGAATCCATTCGAATGTAGGTGGAACAAAAAGAAACAGGCAATGAAGTTTCTGGGTGAACTTTTGCGCGCCAAGGTTAGTTGCGGGGCTTAAAAAAATATCGACGGGAAGTCGACCCGGGCTGTGGCCGAAGTCAGCGTGGCTTGTGGGAATAAGCGCTGCGAAGGCGGGTATTCAGGGCAAAAAAAGCCCCGCCAAAGGCGGGGTTGAGGTACGGGCGTGTGGCGCCCGAAATCGTGCGGCGTTCGGCCCTCCGTGGCGGGAGGGCCGAGCGTTTTACAGCAGGATGGTGCGGATGTCCGCCAGCAGGCTGCCCAGGCGCTGGGTGAAGCGTGCGGCGGCGGCGCCGTTGATCACACGGTGATCGTAGGACAGCGACAGCGGCAGCATCAGCTTCGGCTGGAAGGCCTTGCCGTCCCAGACCGGCTGGATGGTTGCCTTGGAGACACCGAGGATCGCCACTTCCGGCGCGTTGACGATCGGCGTGAAGCCGGTGCCGCCAATGTGGCCGAGGCTGGAGATGGTGAAGCAGGCGCCCTGCATCTCGTCCGACGACAGCTTCTTGGTCCGGGCTTTCTCAGCCAGGGAAGCGGCTTCGGCAGCCAGTTGCAGCAGGCTCTTCTGGTCGACGTTCTTGATGACCGGCACCAGCAGGCCATCCGGGGTGTCGACGGCGAAGCCGATGTTCACGTACTTCTTGCGGATGATCGCCTTGCCGCTCGGGGCCAGCGAACTATTGAAGTCCGGCAGTTCCTTGAGCAGGTGCGCGCAGGTCTTGAGCAGCAGCGGCAGGATGGTCAGCTTGACGCCGGCCTTCTCCGCAACGGCTTTCTGGGCGACGCGGAAGGCTTCCAGCTCGGTGATGTCCGCCGAGTCGAATTGCGTCACGTGCGGCACGTTCAGCCAGCTGCGGTGCAGGTTGGCGGCGCCGACCTGCATCAGGCGGGTCATCGGCACTTCTTCGATCTCGCCGAAGCGGCTGAAGTCCACGGCCGGGATCGGCGGGATGCCCGCGCCGCCGGTCGCGCCGGCAGCGGCGGCCGGGGCTTCCTTGGCCTTCTGCATCATGGCCTTGACGTAGACCTGCACGTCTTCCTTCAGGATGCGACCGTGCGGACCGCTCGGGCTCACGGCGCTCAGCTCGACGCCGAACTCGCGGGCCAGCTGACGCACGGCAGGACCTGCGTGAACCTTGGCGCCCGGTTTGGCTGGGGCGGCGACCGGAGCGGCAGCGGCAGGTGCAGCGGCAGCCGGAGCAGCAGCGGCTGGTGCCGGAGCGCTTGGGGCAGCAGCAGCGGCAGCTGGAGCCGGGGCAGCAGCCGGAGCGGCGCCCTTGACCTTCAGCTTCAGGATCAGGTCGCCGGTGCCGACTTCGTCATCCAGCTTGATGGAGACGCTTTCCACCACGCCGGCGGCAGGCGATGGAATCTCCATGCTCGCCTTGTCGGATTCCAGGGTGATCAGCGACTGGTCGGCTTCGACGCTGTCGCCGGCCTTGACCAGCACTTCGATGATCTTGGCCTTGCCGGCCGAGCCGATGTCCGGAACGTGGATGTCCTGGACGCTGTCGGCCACCGGCGCCGCAGGGGCGGCAGCCGGGGCAGGCGCGGCAGCGGCGGGCGCCGGGGCAGCCGCCTGGGCTGGAGCGGCGGCAGGGGCCGCAGCGCCCGCCACTTCCAGGTCCAGGATCAGGTCGCCGGTGCCGACTTCGTCGTTGAGCTTGACGCTGATGGCCTTGACCACGCCAGCGGCGGGCGACGGGATCTCCATGCTCGCCTTGTCGGATTCCAGGGTGATCAGCGACTGGTCAGCCTCGACCTTGTCGCCGACCTTGACCTGGATCTCGATGATCTGGGCCTTGCCCGACGAACCGATGTCCGGCACGTGCACTTGCTGCACCGAAGCGGCAGCAGGGGCTGCAGCTGCCGCAGGGGTGGCAGCCGGTGCAGCGGCAGGCGCGGCGGCCGGAGCAGCAGGGGCGGCAGGCGCAGGGGCCGCAGCGGCGGCGCCCTCGACTTCCAGCTCCAGCAGCTCGTCGCCTTCCTTCAGGCGGTCGCCCAGCTTCACTTTCAGGCTTTTGATGACGCCGGCCTTCGGGGCCGGCACTTCCATGCTGGCCTTGTCCGATTCCAGGGTCAGGATGCTCTGGTCGGCTTCGATGCGGTCGCCGACCTTCACAAACAGTTCGATTACTTCACCTTCACCGCTGCCGATGTCAGGTACGCGAATGAGTTCGCTCACAGAGTTTCTCCTCAGCAGTCCAGTGGGTTGCGTTTTTCCGGGTCGATGCCGAACTTGACGATGGCCTCGGCCACCACCTTAGGTTCGATATCGCCGCGGTCAGCCAGGGCTTCCAGGGCTGCCAACACCACGAAATGACGGTCGACTTCGAAGAAATGACGCAGTTTCTTGCGGCTGTCGCTGCGGCCGTAGCCGTCGGTGCCCAGGACCTTGAACTCCTTGGACGGCACCCACTGACGGATCTGCTCGGCGAACAGCTTCATGTAGTCGGTGGAGGCGATGACCGGACCCTTGCGGCCGTTCAGGCACTCTTCGACATAGCTCTTCTTCGGCTTCTGGCCCGGGTGCAGACGGTTGCTGCGCTCTACGGCCAGGCCGTCGCGACGCAGTTCGTTGAAGCTGGTGACGCTCCACACGTCGGCGCCGATGTTGAACTCTTCACGCAGGATCTTCGCCGCTTCACGCACTTCGCGCAGGATGGTGCCGGAGCCCATCAGCTGAACGTGGTGCGCCGCATCGCGGGTGTCTTCTTCCAGCAGGTACATGCCTTTCTTGATGCCTTCTTCGGCACCGGCCGGCATGGCTGGCTGCTGGTAGGACTCGTTCATCACGGTGATGTAGTAGAAGACGTCCTGTTGCTCTTCGGTCATCTTCTTCATGCCGTCCTGAATGATCACCGCCAGCTCGTAGCCGTAGGTCGGATCGTAGGTGCGGCAGTTCGGGATGGTCGCGGCCAGCATGTGGCTGTGACCGTCTTCGTGCTGCAGGCCTTCACCGTTGAGGGTGGTGCGGCCGGCGGTGCCGCCGATCAGGAAACCACGGGTACGGCTGTCGCCGGCCGCCCAGGCCAGGTCGCCGATGCGCTGGAAGCCGAACATCGAGTAGAAGATGTAGAACGGCAGCATCGGCTGGTTGTGGCTGGAGTACGAAGTACCGGCCGCGATGAAGGAGCTCATGGCGCCCGCTTCGTTGATGCCTTCCTCAAGGATCTGACCTTTCTGGTCTTCCTTGTAGAACATCACCTGGTCTTTATCGACCGGCTCGTAGAGCTGACCGACGGACGAGTAGATGCCCAACTGACGGAACATGCCTTCCATGCCGAAGGTACGGGCCTCGTCCGGGATGATCGGCACGATGCGCGGGCCGATTTCCTTGTCCTTGACCAGTTGCGCGAGGATGCGCACGAACGCCATGGTGGTGGAGATCTCACGGTCGCCCGAACCATCGAGGATGGCCTTGAGGGTGTCCAGGTCCGGGGTCGGCACGCTGAAGCTCTGCGCGCGGCGCTGCGGCACGAAACCGCCCAGCGCGGCGCGGCGCTCGGCCAGGTAGCGGGCTTCGGCGCTGCCTTCTTCCGGCTTGAAGAACGGCAGGTTCTCCAGGTCTTCGTCCTTGACCGGGATGTCGAAGCGGTCGCGGAACAGCTTCAGGCTGTCGACGTCGACCTTCTTGGTGTTGTGCGCGGTGTTCTTCGCTTCGCCGGCGCCGGTGCCATAACCCTTGATGGTCTTGGCCAGGACAACGGTCGGCTGGTCTTTGTGGTTGACCGCTTCGTGGTACGCCGCGTAGACCTTGTACGGGTCGTGGCCGCCACGGTTGAGCTTCCAGATCTCGTCGTCGGACAGGTCGGCGACCATGGCCTTGAGTTCAGGCGTGTTGAAGAAGTGCTCGCGGACGAACGCGCCGTCCTTGGCCTTGTAGTTCTGGTATTCGCCGTCGATGACTTCGTCCATGCGGCGCTGCAGGATGCCGTCGACGTCCTTGGCCAGCAGCGGATCCCAGAAACGGCCCCAGATGACTTTGGTCACGTTCCATTGGGCGCCGCGGAACACGCCTTCGAGTTCCTGGATGATCTTGCCGTTGCCGCGGACCGGGCCGTCGAGACGCTGCAGGTTGCAGTTGATGACGAAGATCAGGTTGTCCAGCTTCTCGCGGCCGGCCAGGGAGATCGCGCCCAGGGATTCCGGCTCGTCGCACTCGCCGTCGCCCAGGAAGCACCAGACTTTCTGCTTGCCCGGCTGGATGAAGCCGCGGTGCTCCAGGTACTTCATGAAGCGCGCCTGGTAGATCGCCTGGATCGGGCCCAGACCCATGGACACGGTCGGGAACTGCCAGAAGTCAGGCATCAGCCATGGGTGCGGGTAGGACGACAGACCGTTGCCGTCGACTTCCTGACGGAAGTTGTTCATCTGGTCTTCGCTGATGCGGCCTTCCATGAACGCACGGGCGTAGACGCCCGGAGAGGTGTGGCCCTGGAAGTAGATCAGGTCGCCGCCGTGCTCGTCGGTCGGGGCCTGGAAGAAGTAGTTGAAGCCGATGTCGTACAGGGTCGCACTGGAGGCGAAGCTGGAGATGTGACCACCCAGGTCAGAATCTTTCAGGTTCGTGCGCATTACCATGGCCATCGCGTTCCAGCGCACCAGCGAGCGAATGCGGCGTTCCATGAACAGGTCGCCTGGCATGCGTGCTTCGTGGGTGACGGGGATCGTGTTGCGGTAAGGCGTGGTGATGGCGTAAGGGAGCTGCGAGCCGCTGCGGGTCGCCAGTTCGCCCATACGGGTCATCAGATAGTGAGCACGGTCTTCGCCTTCTTTGTCGAGAACCGATTCCAGGGCGTCCAGCCATTCCTGGGTTTCGACGGGATCGAGGTCTTGCATGGCTTGCTCCAGGGCGGAAAGGCTTCCAGAATCGGTTGCCTGAGTTGCGACTGGCCTTGTGGGCAGACGATTTAAAATTCTTGGATTGCCGACAGGTTGTTCCGGCGGCGTGTAGTTTTACTACAAATGATCCGGCATTTCAGCCTCCCGGATGTATAGACGAGTAGTAAAACTACAGATGAAAGGCTTGTGGCCTCGGACTGCGTTGTGAGAATAATCGTTAAGCTTGGTCGTTTTCCATCTGAAGAAGGTGAAAGTTTGATGCTGGCTGCCAAAGAGAAAGAAATTTCAGCTATTTCTCACTTTTGTTCGACACTCCTTCGCGTAGCGGTTTTTCACTCGTCACTACAAACGGCCGTTCACACGCCGATCAAGGATAGACCATGACCCTGCCTGCGCTTGCCGAACTGCCCGCCATTCTCCTGCCGTTGGTCAGCCGATCCGAGCAGTCGTTCCGTGCCGCCGTCGGCGTCCTGGACGACGACCATGGCTTTTCGACTTGGACGCCCGAGCGCTGGTCACAATTCGCCCGCGTCACGGCGGCCAGCGACTTCGTCATTGAACAGAGCCTGCGTGACCCTTTGATGTTGCTGTCGCTGGTGCGCTGCGGCGAACTGGACCGGCCGTTCGCCCCCGGCGAGCTGTGCGGGCAGATCGCCGACGCCGTGAGCGCCGCGCAGACCGACGACGAGCTGGGGCGCGTCCTGCGCCGTCAGCGCGCCCGGCACCAGGTAAGGATCATCTGGCGCGACCTGACCCGCCAGGCCGACCTGGCGCAGACCTGCCGCGACCTCTCGGACATGGCCGACGCCTGCATCGACCAGGCCTACCGCTGGCTGTACGAGCGCCACTGCACCCAGTTCGGCACGCCCACCGGCCGGCGCAGCGGCCTGCCGCAGCCGATGGTGATCCTCGGCATGGGCAAGCTCGGCGCGGTCGAGCTGAACCTGTCGTCCGACATCGACCT
Organism: Pseudomonas sp. R25(2017); assembly: GCF_002112565.1. NCBI lineage: Bacteria > Pseudomonadati > Pseudomonadota > Gammaproteobacteria > Pseudomonadales > Pseudomonadaceae > Pseudomonas > Pseudomonas sp. R25(2017). The sequence continues at coordinate 34,608 of NZ_NEHZ01000019.1, read as the reverse complement.
GATCTTCGCCTACCCCGAAGGGGGCGAGACCGTCGGCGTGAAACGGCCGCTGGACAACCAGGAATTCTTCATCCGCCTCGGCCAGCGCCTGATCAAGGCCCTCGACCCGATGACCGTCGACGGCTTCGTGTTCCGCGTCGACATGCGCCTGCGCCCTTACGGCTCGTCCGGGGCGCTGGTGCTGAGCTTCAATGCGCTGGAGCAGTACTACCAGGACCAGGGTCGCGACTGGGAACGCTACGCGATGATCAAGGCGCGGGTGGTGGCCGGCGACCAGGCGGCCGGCGCGCAGCTGCTGGAGATGCTGCGTCCGTTCGTGTACCGGCGCTACCTGGACTTCTCCGCCATCGAAGCCCTGCGCACCATGAAGCAGCTGATCCAGCAGGAAGTGCGGCGCAAGGGCATGGCCGACAACATCAAGTTGGGCGCAGGCGGCATCCGCGAAGTCGAGTTCATCGCCCAGGCCTTCCAGCTGATCCACGGCGGCCGCGACCTCAGCCTGCAGCAGCGCCCTCTATTAAAGGTGCTGGCCACGCTGGAGGGGCAAGGCTACCTGCCGCCGGCGGTGGTCAGCGAGTTGCGCGAAGGCTATTTGTTCCTGCGTTACACCGAGCACGCCATCCAGGCGATCGCCGACCGCCAGACCCAGATGCTGCCGGACGGCGCCCAGGACCAGGCGCGCATCGCTTTCATGCTCGGCTTCGCCGATTGGGACGCCTTCCACGAAAAGCTCATGTTCTGGCGCGACCGGGTGGCCTGGCATTTCGCCCAGGTGATCGCCGATCCGGACGAGGAAGAGGGCGCCCCGAGCGAAGTGGCGGTCGGCGGCGAATGGCTGCCGCTGTGGGAGGAGGCCCAGGATGAAGAGGCCGCCTGCCGTCAGTTGGAGGAGGCCGGGTTCGCGGACGCGACCAAGGCCCTGAAGGCGTTGGCCAACCTGCGCGGCAGCGCCCAGTTGCGGGCGATGCAGCGCTTGGGGCGTGAGCGCCTCGATGCCTTCATTCCGCGCCTGCTGGCCCAAGCGGTGGAGCACGACAACCCGGACCTGGTGCTGGAACGGGTGCTGCCGCTGGTCGAAGCGGTGGCCCGGCGTTCGGCCTACCTGGTGCTGCTGACGGAAAACCCCGGCGCCTTGCGCCGCCTGCTGACCCTGTGCGCCGCCAGCCCGTGGATCGCCGAGCAGATCACCCGGTTCCCGCTGCTGCTGGACGAACTGCTCAACGAAGGCCGGCTGTTCAAGCCGCCGCTGGCCCCGGAGCTGGCGGCCGAACTGCGCGAGCGCCTGACCCGGATCCCGGAGGACGACCTCGAACAGCAGATGGAAGCGCTGCGCCACTTCAAGCTGGCGCACCGCCTGCGTGTCGCGGCCTCCGAAATCGCCGGCAGCCTGCCCTTGATGAAGGTCAGCGATTACCTGACCTGGCTGGCCGAGGCGATCCTGGAGCAGGTGCTGGCCCTGGCCTGGCGCCAGACGGTGGCCAAGTACGGTACGCCGCTGCGCACCGACGGCACGTTGTGCGATCCCGGCTTCATCATTGTCGGTTACGGGAAAGTCGGCGGCATCGAGTTGGGGCATGGTTCGGACTTGGATCTGGTGTTCATCCATGACGGCGACCCCCAGGCGGAGACCGACGGGCCGAAGCCGATCGACGGCGCGCAGTTCTTCACCCGGCTGGGCCAGCGGATCATCCATCTGCTGACGGCGCAGACCAACTCCGGCCAGCTCTATGAGGTGGACATGCGCCTGCGGCCGTCCGGGGCGTCGGGCCTGTTGGTGAGTTCGCTGGGGGCGTTCGCCCGTTATCAGGAAAGCGAAGCCTGGACCTGGGAGCATCAGGCCCTGGTGCGGGCGCGGGTGCTGGTGGGTAGCCAGGATGTCGGCCAGGCCTTCGAGGGCGTGCGCGCCCAAGTGCTGGGCAAGGCGCGGGATCCGGCGACGCTGCGCCAGGAAGTCAGCGAGATGCGCGCCAAGATGCGCGACAACCTCGGCAGCAAGGCCACCGCCGCCGGCACCGGGGCGAACGCCTTCGAGGCCACGGCGCCGTTCGACCTCAAGCAGGACGCCGGAGGTATCGTCGATATTGAATTTATGGTGCAATACGCGGCCCTGGCGTGGTCGCAGAAGCACCCGCCGCTGCTGCGCTGGACGGACAACATCCGCATCCTGGAGGAGCTGGAGCACGAAGGGCTGATGCCCGTCGAAGACGCCGCGCTGCTGCGCGAGGCCTACAAGGCCTACCGCTCCGCCGCCCACCGGCAGGCCTTGCAGAAAGAGGCCGGGGTGATACCGGGCGACCAGTTCGCGGACGAACGGCGACAGGTGATGCGGATCTGGCGCGGGCTGGGGTTGAGCTGACACCGCTCTGTCGCCACATTGATTATCCCTGTGGGCGCGAAAGCGGATGGCAGGCCCGCACCGATGTCGGATGCGACGGCCCCATCGCCGGCAGGCCGGCTCCCACAGTGGCTCTACAGTGTTTGTAGAACTCTCGAGGCGGGGAGGCGTGATGCCTCCCCGGTTCGTTTTTGGAAACCACATGAATATTCTGATCGTTGGGCCCAGTTGGGTCGGTGACATGGTGATGGCCCAGACACTCTTCCAGTGTCTGAAGCAGCGTCACCCGCAGTGCGAGATCGACGTGCTGGCCCCCGAGTGGAGCCGGCCGATCCTTGAGCGCATGCCAGAGGTGCGCCAGGCCTTGAGCTTCCCGCTCGGCCATGGCGTGCTGGAACTGGCGACCCGTCGGCGGATCGGCAAGTCCCTGGCCGGCCGGTACGACCAGGCGATCCTGCTGCCGAACTCGCTGAAGTCGGCGCTGGTGCCGTTCTTCGCCGGTATCCCGAAGCGCACCGGCTGGCGCGGCGAGTTCCGCTACGGCCTGCTCAACGACGTGCGCACCCTCGACAAAGAACGCTACCCGCTGATGATCGAGCGCTTCATGGCGCTGGCCTATGACGCGAACGCCGAACTGCCCAAGCCCTATCCGCGCCCGAGCCTGCAGATCGACCCGGTGACCCGCGAAGCGGCGCTGGCCAAGTTCGGCCTGACCCTCGACCGCCCGGTGCTGGTGCTGTGCCCCGGCGCCGAGTTCGGCGAAGCCAAGCGCTGGCCGTCCGAGCATTACGCCAAGGTCGCCGAGGCGCGGATCCGCGAAGGCTGGCAGGTCTGGCTGTTCGGTTCCAAGAACGATCACGCGGTCGGCGAAGACATCCGCGCCCGGCTGATTCCCGGCCTGCGCGAGGAATCGGTCAACCTCAGCGGCGGCACGTCGCTGGCCGAGGCCATCGACCTGATGTCCTGCGCCGACGCGGTGGTGTCCAACGATTCGGGCCTGATGCACGTGGCCGCCGCGCTGAACCGCCCTTTGGTGGCGGTGTACGGCTCGACGTCGCCGGGCTTCACCCCGCCGTTGGCCGACCAGGTGGAAATCGTGCGGCTGGGTCTGGAGTGCAGCCCGTGCTTCGACCGCACCTGCCGGTTCGGCCACTACAACTGCCTGCGCCAACTGATGCCGGATGCGGTGAACGACGCCTTGCTGCGTTTGCAGGGCAACGTGGTCGAGGTTCATTAAGTTGCGGGTACTGCTGATCAAGACTTCGTCGCTGGGTGACGTGATCCATGCGTTGCCGGCGCTGACCGACGCGGCCCGGGCGATCCCCGGCATCAAGTTCGACTGGGTCGTGGAGGAAGGCTTCGCCGAAATCCCGAGCTGGCACCCGGCCGTGGGCAAGGTGATTCCGGTCGCGATCCGCCGCTGGCGCAAGAACCTCTGGCAAACCGTCAAGAGCGGCGAGTGGAAACGCTTCAAGCAAAGCGTGCGGGCGGCCAAGTACGATCTGGTGATCGACGCCCAGGGCCTGCTCAAGAGCGCCTGGCTGACCCGTTACGTCAAGGCCCCGGTGGCGGGCCTGGACAAGGGCTCGGCCCGCGAGCCGATCGCGGCACGGTTCTACGACCGCAAGCTGGCGGTGGCCCGCGGTCAGCACGCGGTCGAGCGGGTGCGCCAGTTGTTCGCCATCGCCTTGGGCTATGACCTGCCCAAGGGCCTGGGCGACTACGGCCTCAACGTCGAGCGCCTGGTCGAGCTGCCGCGCAAGAGCGCCTACGTGGTGTTCCTGCACGGCACCACCTGGGACACCAAGCACTGGCCGGAAGCCTACTGGCGCGAGCTGACCGAGCGGGTCGGCTACCTCGGCGTCGGCGTGAGGCTGCCGTGGGGCAACCCGGTGGAGAAGGCCCGGGCCGAGCGTATCGCCGCTGGCTTCAGGCACGCCGAGGTGCTGCCCAAGCTCAACCTGGCCGGTGTCGGCAAGGTGCTGGCCGGCGCCCAGGCCTGCGTGGCGGTGGACACCGGCCTCGGCCACCTGGCCGCCGCGCTGGATGTGCCGACCCTGTCGCTGTTCGGCCCGACCAACCCCGGCCTGACCGGCGCCTACGGCAAGGTGCAGATCCACCTGGGCAGCGATTTCCCCTGCGCGCCGTGCCTGCAGAAGAAATGCACCTACCAACCGACGGCCGAAGATGCCCGTCAATTCGACCTGAAACGCGAGTCGCCCCTGTGCTTCACGCGTGTGAACCCCGAGCGTGTCGCCAGCCGACTGAGCACGTTGTTGATGGCTGAGGAGCTGCGCTGATGCAATTGGCATTTGTCCTGTACAAGTATTTCCCGTTCGGCGGCCTGCAGCGCGATTTCATGCGCATCGCCCTCGAATGCCAGAAGCGCGGCCATGCGATCCGCGTCTACACCCTGATCTGGGAAGGCGACGTGCCGCCCGGTTTCGAGGTGCTGGTGGCGCCGGTCAAGGCGCTGTTCAACCATCGGCGCAACGAAAAGCTCAGCGCCTGGATGGAGGCCGACCTGGCCAAGCGCCCGGTGGACCGTCTGATCGGCTTCAACAAGATGCCGGGGCTGGACGTCTACTACGCCGCCGACGGCTGCTTCGAAGACAAGGCGCAGAACCTGCGCCATTCGCTGTACCGCCGCTGGGGCCGTTACCGCCACTTCGCCGAGTACGAGCGGGCGGTGTTCGCCAAAGATGCGAAGACCGAAGTGCTGATGATTTCCGAAGTGCAGCAGCCGCTGTTCATCAAGCATTACGGCACGCCGGTGGAGCGCTTCCACCTGCTGCCGCCGGGCATCGCCCAGGACCGTCGGCGTCCGGCGGATGCGGACGAGATCCGCGCCGGTTTCCGCGCCGAATTCAACCTCAAGGATGATGAGCTGCTGCTGGTGCAGATCGGCTCCGGCTTCAAGACCAAGGGCGTCGACCGCAGCCTGAAGACGCTGGCCGCGCTGCCGGCGGAACTGAGGAAACGCACCCGGCTGTTTGTAATCGGCCAGGATGACCCCAAATTGTTCCAGATGCAGAGCGCCACCCTGGGCCTGGGCGACAACGTGACGTTCCTCAAGGGGCGCAGCGACATCCCGCGTTTCCTGCTGGGCGCGGATCTGTTGATCCACCCGGCGTACAACGAGAACACCGGGACGGTGCTGCTCGAAGCCCTGGTGGCCGGCCTGCCGGTGTTGGTCAGCGCGGTCTGCGGCTACGCCCACTACATCGCCGAGGCCGACGCCGGGCGGGTGCTGGACGAGCCGTTCGACCAGGCGCAACTGACCCGCTACCTGGCCGACATGCTCGGCGACGCCTCGGCGCGGGCGGCCTGGAGCCGCAACGGCGTGGCGTTCGCCGGGACGGCCGATCTGTACAGCATGCCGCAGCACGCGGCCGATGTGATTCTGGCGGAGCACGCTTAAATGAAGTTGATGCTGGCTGAACCGTTCAAGAGCCTGTGGGCCGGCCGCGATGCGTTCGCGCAGGTCGAAGGGCTCAAGGGCGAGGTCTACCGCGAGCTGGAAGCCCGCCGGACATTGCGCACGGAAGTCGACGGCAACGGTTATTTCGTCAAGATCCACCGGGGCATCGGCTGGGGCGAGATCTTCAAGAACCTGCTCACCGCCAAGCTGCCGGTGCTCGGTGCGGGCCAGGAATGGCGAGCCATCCAGCGCCTGCAGCAGGTCGGCGTGCCGACCATGACCGCCGTCGCCTACGGCGAGAAGGGCAGCAACCCGGCGGGCCAGCATTCGTTCATCGTCACCGAGGAGCTGGCGCCGACCGTCAGCCTCGAAGACTTCAGCATCGACTGGGTCCGGCAGCCGCCGCAGCCTGCGCTCAAGCGCGCGCTGATCGCCGAGGTCGCGCGCATGACCGGCATGATGCACCGGGCCGGCGTGAACCACCGTGACTGCTACATCTGCCACTTCCTGCTGCACACCGACCGACCGGTCACCGCCGGTGACCTCAAGCTATCGGTGATCGACCTGCACCGCGCCCAGACCCGCCCGGCCATCACCCGGCGCTGGCGCGACAAGGACCTGGCGGCGCTGTACTTCTCCGCGCTGGACATCGGCCTGACCCGCCGCGACAAGCTGCGTTTCCTCAAGGGCTACTTCCAGCAGCCGCTGCGCCGGATCCTCGCCGAAGAGGCGTCGCTGCTGAGCTGGCTGGAGGGCAAGGCCAACAAACTCTACGCACGCAAGCAACGTTACGGGGATGCGCTCTGATGGCGGGTTGGAACCTTGAGCCGACTTACCGCGACCTCAGCGCAGACTTCGGTTCCCTCGAAGCGGTGTTCGCCCTTCAGGGCGAGCGCCTGACCCGCGATCCGCTGTCGGAGGTCATCCGCGTGCAGCGCGACGGGGTCAACTATTACGTCAAGCGCTACTCCGGCGCCGGCAAGGGCCTGCGCCGCTACATCGGCAAGCCGCGGGTCAAGATGGAGTGGCAGAACCTCAAGCGCTTCGCCAAGTGGGGCATCCCCACCGCCGAAGTGGTGGCCTGGGGCCTGGAGCGCCGGGGCGCGGCCTATGCCCGCGGCGCGATGATCACCCGCGAGCTGCCGCGCACCGAAGACCTTTCGGCGCTCGCCGAGCGCAACGATCCCAAGCTCAAGGACCGCGCCTGGGTCGACGGCATCAGCCGGCAACTGGCGGTGTACACCCGCACGATGCACGACCACCGCTTCACCCACAACGACCTGAAGTGGCGCAACCTTTTGATCGACGACCAGGCGCAGCTGTTCCTGATCGACTGCCCCAACGGCGACTTCTGGCGCGGCTTCTGGCTCAAGTACCGGATCACCAAGGACCTGGCCTGCCTCGACAAGGTGGCCAAGTATCACCTGTCGAACACCCAGCGCCTGCGCTTCTACCTGCAATACCGTCAGCGTGACCGGCTCAATGCCGCCGACAAGAAGCGGATCCGTCACGTGGTGAGATTTTTCGAGGGACGCGAATGACTGATTTCCTGGCCGCTGAAGACCGTGCGCTGCTGGAGCGCCACGGCCTCGGCACCTTCGAGGCGCTGTGGGCCAAGCAGCTCGACGCGGTGGACGAGCCGAACACCGACGGCGGCGGCTGGAGCAGTGTGTACAGGCTGGAGCTCGAAGGCTGCGGCTACTACCTCAAGCGCCAGAGCGACTACCTGACCCGCACGTTGCACGCGCCGTTCGGCGAGCCGACGTTCGCCCGTGAGTTCCGCAACATCAGCCGGTACCGCCAGCTCGGCATCCCGGCGTTGCAGGCGGCGTTCTTCGGCGCGCGCAAGGTCAACGGCGAAGTCCGTGCGATCCTGCTGACCCGCGCCCTCGACGGCTGGGACGACCTCGATTCGCTGCTGCAGCGCTGGTCGGATCTGGGCGCGGCGCAGCAGTCGGCCATCCTCAAGGCCTGCGGCCAACTGGCCCGTCACCTGCACGGCAGGCGCCAGGTGCACGGCTGTTTCTATCCCAAGCACATTTTCCTCAAGGCCGACGGCGCTGCGTATCAGGCGCAACTGATTGACCTTGAGAAGACCCGTCCCTTGCTGTTCGGCCTGCGTGACCGGGTCAAGGACCTGGAGCCCTTGCTGCGCCGCGCGCCGGAATGGAACGAGGCGCAGTTGCGCGAATTGCTGGCCGCCTATCTCGACCAGCCGGCCGACGCATCGCTGGTCGACAGCTGGGTCACGCGCCTGACCGCACGGCGCAGCCGCAAGGAGACCCGCTGATGCAGTTGTCTGAACTCAAGGATGCCGGACGTACGCCGCCGCTGCCGTTGACCGTGTCGCTGGCCGATGCGGCGGGGCCGGCGGACCTGCAGCTGCTCAGCCTGCTGCGGGTGCTGCCGGGGCAGCGTTATGTCGGCGCCGGCGTGTGGCGCGGCCGGCCGGTGCTGGCCAAGCTGCTGGTGGGCGGCAAGGCGGCGCGGCATTTTCAGCGTGAGCTGGATGGCGTGAAACTGCTCGCGGCCCAAGGCATGACCACGCCGTTGCTGCTGGCCGACGGCCTGAAGGACGGTGAGGGCGGCTGGCTGCTGTTCGAGTTCCTCGAAGGCGCCGAAAGCCTGGGCGATGCGTGGCGCCAGGTCGAGTCGCTGCCGGTGTTGGCGGACGAACAGTCGGCGGTGCTGGCCGAGGCGCTCGGCGCCATCGCGCAGTTGCACGGCAAAGGCCTGTGGCAGGAAGACCTGCACCTGGACAACCTGTTGCGCCATGGCGGGCAGCTGTACCTGATCGACGGCGCCGGCATCCGTGCCGAAAACGTCGGCCAGCCGCTGTCGCGCCAGAAAGTGCTGGAGAACCTCGGTGTGTTCTTCGCCCAGTTGCCCCCGTCGCTGGCGCCGTTCACCGAAGAATTGCTGGTGTATTACCTGCTGGGCAACAGCGAGCACGCGCTGCCGCTGGAGGCCTTGCAGAAGCAGATCGACAAGGTGCGCGCCTGGCGCCTGAAGGACTACCTGACCAAGGTCGGCCGCGACTGCACGCTGTTCAGTGTGGTGCGCGGCGCGTTCGGCCTGCGCGCGGTGCGCCGCGAAGAAGAGCCGGCGATGCTGCCGGTGCTGGAGCAGGCCGATGCCTTGCTCGACCGTGGCCACCTGTACAAGACCGGCGGCGCGGCCAGCGTCGGCAAGGTCGAGGCGGCCGGGCGCACGCTGGTGATCAAACGCTACAACATCAAGGGCTTCGCCCATTGGCTCAAGCGGTTCTGGCGGCCGAGCCGGGCCTGGCATTCGTGGCGCGAAGGCAATCGCCTGGCGTTCCTCGGCATCGCCACGCCCAAACCGCTGGCGGTGCTGGAAACGCGGTTTTTCTGGCTGCGCCGCAAGGCCTACCTGATCACCGAGTACTTGGCGGGGCCGGACATCATCGAGCGCTTCGCGCCGTACGTCGAAAGCGGCGAGGCCCCGGAGCCGGAGCTGAAGGCGCTGGACCTGCTGTTTGCGCAACTGATCGCCGAGCGCATCAGCCACGGCGACTTCAAGGGCCACAACCTGTTCTGGCAGGGCGACCGTTGGGCGCTGATCGACCTGGACTCGATGTGCCAGCACGGATCGGCCAGCCGCTTCGCGCCGGCCTACGCGCGCGACCGCGCACGGTTCATGCGCAACTGGCCTGAGGGCAGTGCGTTGCACCGGGTGATTGATCAGCGGTTGCCTAAGGATGTATTGGGCGCTGCGTGATTGTTCGTACGCACGTAAGAAATTTCTGCAATGGAATCGGGCAAGGCATGTGGTGACAAATCCTAGTGACTTGTCCTACGGCCTTGTCAGAAGCGATGAGCTGCCCCCCGTAAAGCCCCGATGCTAGTTTGCCCCGATGTTTCTGGAGGGCAAATCTTGAAGATCAAAATGGTTGTGACCGCTGGTCAATCTGTCGATGTCCGGCGCCCTCTGCGCGATGCTGCTGCCCTGCGCGATCTATTGCCAGTCCAAGGACTGCGAAAACCATATTTGCTGGCGAACAAGCCTTAGGTGATTCCATTGCCCTCGGCCTGTCAGTACGGCGATTTCATCGTTTATGTCGATGAGAGCGGTGATCATGGGATGCAGACTCTGGATCGCAACTATCCAGTCTTTGTGCTCGCGTTTTGCGCCTTTCATAAAAAGCATTATTGCGAGAAAGTCATTCCGGCCCTGCAGAAGTTCAAGTTCACCCATATGGGGCACGATTTGATTGGTCTGCATGAGCTCGAAATCCGTAAAGAAAAAGGAGCGTTCTCCGGTCTGTTCGTATCCAGGGAGCACAAGAATGCTTTTCTTGAGGAACTGACCTGCATCATTGAGGCCAGCAACTTCGTTCTGATCAGTTGTGTGATAGACAAAGCTTCACTTCGTGAAAAACAAGGCCTGGGCCACAACCCGTATCACCTTGCTCTCGGTTTTTGTCTGGAAACGCTCTATGAGTTTTTGCAGGAGAAGAATCAGCAGCAGGCACTGACGCATGTGATTTTCGAGCGCCGGGGGAGGCGAGAGGATAACGAGCTTGAGCTGGAGTTTCGCAGGATGTGCAGTGGTGCGAACCGATTGGGCATTCAACTGCCGTTTGACATCGTGTTTGCCACCAAGCAGGTGAACTCCACGGGATTGCAACTGGCTGACCTTGTTGCGAGGCCCATTGGCATGAGCGTACTGAGGGCGGGGCAAGAGAATCGAGCTTTCGATGTGCTCAAACGCAAGTTCTATTGCAGCGGTGGTCGGAACAAAGTTGGAGAGGGTTTCGAAAACTGGGGGCTGAAGCTTTTCCCGTCTCCAGAAAGCGAAAAGCCCCGGTGATCTCACCGAGGCATTAACGCCGACCGGGATCTCCCAGTCCATTTGCGCCTGAGTCTATGGCGGGGGATGCGGCATGTCAACGCAGCTTCCGGCCAGTTCCCGCTAGAGGTTTGTCGGTGCTTTTAAGCTATAATCCCGCCCTTTAGCTGTCTCTCGCCCGGTGCGAGGGCACATCATCTTTTCAAGGCGCACCGCGCCTGCATGCAGACTAAAGAGGCTAGACCCCTGTGGCATTGACGATTCTTGGCCTGTCCGGCGCCCTTAGCCATGATCCTTCCGCAGCCTTGTACATCGACGGCAAGCTGGTGGCGGCGGCTGAAGAAGAGCGCTTCGTGCGCGATAAACATGCAAAGAACCGCATGCCCTACGAATCGGCGAAGTTCTGCCTGGAACAGGCCGGCATCAAGCCGTCCGACGTTGACGTGGTGGCGATCCCGTTCGCCCCGATCAGCCTGTTCGGCAAGGCCCGCTGGCACTACGCCAAGCGTTACTGGTACGCCCCGGACCGCGCCCTCGACGCGATCCTGATGGGCAACCGCCGCTACAAGCGCTACCGCAAGAAGATCGTCTGGTGCCTGGAGCAACTGGGCTTCGATCCGAAGAAGATCAAGATCGAGCCGGTCGAGCACCACCTGGCCCACGCCTCCAGCGCCTACCACTGCTCGGGCTTCAAGGAGAAGACCGCGATCCTGGGCATCGACGGCAAGGGCGAATACGCCACGACCTTCTTCGGCTACGGCGAAAACGGCAAGATCCACAAGATCAAGGAATTCTTCGATCCGGACTCCCTCGGCGGCCTGTACGGCGCGATCACCGAGTTCCTCGGCTTCGAAATGCTCGACGGCGAGTTCAAGGTCATGGGCATGGCGCCGTACGGCGACGCCAGCAAGTATGACTTCTCGCGCCTGGCCTCGTTCGAGAACGGCGAACTGGTGATCAACACCGACTACGCCAACGTCATCGGCCTGCGCCGCTACAAAGAGAAGGGCAAGGGCTTCTACTTCTCGCCGAAGCTGATCGAATGGCTCGGCCCGAAACGCGAAGGCGACATCGCCGACGAGCCGTACATCCACTACGCGGCGAGCATGCAGGCGCTGTTCGAGAAGCTGGCCCTGCAGATGATCGACCATTACCTGGGCGACGTGCTCAAGGAAACCGGCAAGCTGGCCTTCGCCGGCGGCTGCGCCCTGAACGTCAAGCTCAACCAGAAGATCATCGCCCGCGACGACATCAAGGAGCTGTTCGTGCAGCCGGCCTCCGGCGACGCCGGCACCGCGGTCGGCGCGGCGGCCTATGTGTCCCACGCCCGCGGCGTGCCGGTCGAGAAGATGGAGCACGTTTACCTCGGCCCGTCGTACAGCAACGAAGACGTGATCGCCGCGTGCGCCCGTCACGAGAACAAGCCGGTCTGGCGCAAGCTGGACAACATGCCCGAGCAGATCGCCAAGATCATGGTCGACGGCAATCCGGTGGCCTGGTTCCAGGGCCGCATGGAGTTCGGTCCGCGCGCGTTGGGCGGGCGTTCGATCATCGGCTGCCCGAGCGTCGAGGGCGTGGCCGACCGGATCAACCACCAGATCAAGTTCCGCGAGCGCTGGAGGCCTTTCTGCCCGTCGATGCTCGACACCGTCGCGCCGCAGATGATCAAGATCGACCACCCGGCGCCGTTCATGACCTTCACCTTCGAAGTGGCGGAAGAGTGGAAGACCCGCGTGCCGGAAGTCGTCCACGAAGACGGCACCTCCCGTGCCCAGGTGCTCAAGCGCGAATACAACCCACGCTACTACGACATGATGAAGGCGCTGGAGAACCTGACCGGCAACGGCGTGTCGCTGAACACCTCGCTCAACCGCCGCGGCGAGCCGATGATCTGCTCGCCGACCGACGCGCTGAACATGTTCTTCGGTTCTGATCTGCAGTACCTGATCATGGAAGACATTCTGGTGGTCAAAGAAGGCGCAAACGCTTATGACACGCTCGGCTGAACGCCATGTGCTGCAGTTCTGCCACGGCTATGACGGGCCGTTCCTGGACTGCGCGCGGCAGTACGCCAGCCTGTTCGCGGGCACCGGCTACCGGGTGACCACGGTCTTCCTGACCGGGGCCGCCGACAGCGAGGTGGCCGCGGCCTGCGCTTCCGACGAAGTGCTGTTCATGGAATACAGCTCCAAGGCCATCCGTGGCCTGAAGCTGGGCGCCATCGGCGATCTGCGCAAGATCGCCGCTTCGCGCAACTTCAGTTTCTGCATCGCCCATCGCTTCAAGCCGATCTACATCGCCTTGCTCGGCACGTCGCTGCCGGTGATCGGCGTGCACCACGCGTTCGGCGACTACAAGCGCGGTTCGCGCAAACTGTTCGCCCACATCTTCCGCAAGCGCCTGAGCCTGCTCGGCGTGTCGGATGCGGTGCGCGACGACATGCGCCGCTGCCTGCCGAAATGGCCGGCGACCCGGATCCAGACCCTCTACAACCGCATCGATGTGGGTGCGCTGCAGACCCGTCAGGTCTCCGCCCGCGAAGCCCGGGAAACCCTGGGGCTGACGGCGGATGCCTGGATCGTCGGCAACGTCGGCCGCCTGCACCCGGACAAGGACCAGGCCACCCTGTTGCGCGGTTTCGCCGCGGCGTTGCCGGGGCTGCCGGCCAACAGTCAACTGGTGATTCTCGGCAAGGGGCGACTTGAGGACAGCCTCAAGGCCCTCGCCCGGGAACTGGGCATCGGCGACCGGGTGCTGTTTCTCGGCCAGGTGCCGGAGGCGCGCAACTACTTCCGCGCCTTCGATGTGTTTGCCTTGAGCTCCGACCACGAGCCGTTCGGCATGGTGCTGCTGGAGGCCATGGCCGCCGGCGTGCCGTTGCTGGCGACCGCCTGCGGCGGGGCGAAGGAAGTGGTCGAAGGCGTGGGGATCCTGTTCCCGCTCGGCGATGCCGAACACCTGGCCCAGGGCCTGCAGCACCTGGCCGGCATGGACGAACAGCAGCGCCGCCAGTGCGCCGAACTGATGTTCGACCGGCTGCGCGAGCGCTTCAGCGACCGTGCGGTGCGCGACACGTTCTGGCGCTTGCCGCAAGTCACCGATCTGGCACCGAGGGGCTGATGCTCAATCGTTTTCAAGGCTGGCGCGAACGTGGCTGGTCGCCCGTCGACGCCTCCACTTATGCACAGGCCTGGCAGCGTTTCGGCGGCAGCGTCGCGACCCACCCGATGGTGGTCGAGCGTCTGGCGGCCCTGGCCGGGATCCCGGTGCGTTACCTGGCCTGGGAGCAGCACGGCGAGATCAAGGCCGCGATCCCGACCTGGGGCCGCGATCTGGCGCTGTCCAAGGACGTGCTCAAGCGCAGCGGCAAGAAGGGCCTGTTCGACCTCGGCAACGCCGAGCTGATCCTGCCGGCGGCGCCCGACGCCCAAGCGCCGCTGCGCCATCGCGGCCGCTACCTGTCGGCGCTCAACGAAACCCGCTTCAGCGGCCTCAAGCCGCAGGCCGAACAGCTGGCCATGGCCCGCACCCCGGAAGAACTGTCGAAGAAATTCCGCTACAACCAGCGCCGCGAACTGCGCCTGCTGGAAGAGGCGGGCGGCGTGGTGCGGCCGGTGGGTGGGTTCTCCAGCAGCGAGCTGGCGGCGATCTACTGCGACCTGTTCCAGCGCCGTTGGGGCTTCCCGGCCACCGGCGCGGCGCGGATGGCCGAGGTGATCGAGCTGTTGCGCGAGTTGCTGATCGGTTCGGTGATCTTCCTCAACGATGCGCCGATCGCCATCCAGTTGGTGTACCGCGTCGAAGCGCCGCAATGGATCAGCGTCGAATACATCAACGGCGGCGTCGATCCGGAAACCCGCGAATTCAGCCCAGGCAGCGTGCTGAGCTTCCTCAACACCCAGAGCGCCTGGGAAGACGCCCGGGCGCTGGGCAAGCCGCTGCGCTTCTCCTTCGGTCGCGCCGACCGTGAATACAAGGACCGCTGGTGCAATCCTGTGCCGGTGTTCACCGTATGAGTGCGCCCATGAACCGCAAACAGCAACTGCTCAAGCGTCACCGGCGCAACAAGCGCATCGGCCTGCTGGTCGCCTTGATCGTCCTGGCCGTGTTGGGCTTCGCGGTGGCGTGGTGGTTGCCGCCGCTGCTCGCGGTGCTCGGCTGGATCGCCCACGAGGCCTGGTTCGCCGATCACCTGTTCTATTCGCCGAAGGACGACTATCGCTACAGCTTCCCGCCGTTCACCCCGCAGCCCAAGGTGCACCTCAACGGTGGGCAACTGCGTCTGGATGACGGCGTGATGCTGGTGGACGACGCCACCCTGATCCTCGCCGTGAAGGTCAAGAGCACCTGGCTGGGGCGTTTTCTCGATCCGCGGGTCGAGTTGCTCGGCGGCGACGACCCGGATGCGCAGACCTTCGAGCGGGGCGTCAACGGCCTGCGCTACCTGAACCTGAGCGGCCAGGCCCAGGCGCTTTCCCAAGG
The DNA here is from genome assembly GCF_002112565.1 of Pseudomonas sp. R25(2017). Classification (NCBI taxonomy): domain Bacteria; kingdom Pseudomonadati; phylum Pseudomonadota; class Gammaproteobacteria; order Pseudomonadales; family Pseudomonadaceae; genus Pseudomonas; species Pseudomonas sp. R25(2017). Next base: position 19,558 of record NZ_NEHZ01000019.1, on the reverse strand, counting down.
CCGGCTGCGCCTGCGCGGACGTTTTTGCCGGGTGTCCGGCGAGCCGCTGCTGTGGGCGCTGGAGCAGCCGGACTACCGCCGTCAGCGGGTGATGGTGATTGCGCCGCACGCCGACGACGCCGAACTGGCGGCCTACGGGCTGTACAGCCAGGCCGACGAGGCGTGGATCGTGACGCTGACCGCCGGTGAGATCGAAGCCGATCACTACCGGCAGATGGGCCTGGACAAGGTCGAGGCGGCGCGGCTCAAGGGCCGTCTGCGTGCCTGGGACAGCCTGGCCGTGCCGCGTTGGGCCGGCGTGCCGCAGGCGCATTGTGTGCAGCTCGGCTACTTCTGCCTGCAACTGGCGGCGATGCAGGCCGCGCCGGATCGGCCGGTGGGCTCGCGGGAGGCCGACCTCAACGACACCCGGCTGTTCCGCCGCTTGAATCCGTTCACGCTGCCTGGCGATGCCGACGGCGCGCCGACCTGGAACAACCTGCTGGCGGACCTGCGCGAAGTGCTGCTGCGGGCGCGTCCCGAGGTGATTGTGCTGCCGCACCCGACCCTCGATCCGCACCCCGACCACCTCTGCTCGCAGCAGGCGGTGATGCAGGTGCTGGAGGGCCTGGACTGGCAGCCGACGCTGCTCGGCTACGCCAACCATCTGCACGACAACGACCGCTGGCCGATGGGCGACAACGGCCAGGGCATCGCGCTGCCGCCTGCGTTCGACGCGACGGTGGCGATGCAGCCGCTGTGCCTGCCGCTGTCGCTCGCGCAGCAGCGCGACAAGGCCATGGCGCTGGGCATGATGCACGACCTGCAGCCGCCGGCCCCGTTCAAGCGGCGCCTGCGCCGTTGCCTCCAGCGGATGCTGGCGGGCCGGAAGCCGTCGGTGTACGGCGAAAACGAATTCTTCAGAAAAGCGGTGCGGCGCCAGGAGTTGTTCTGGCAGGTCCGCCCGGGTGAGACAGGCGTCCAGCGGGGAGAGGTATGAGTCAACGTTCAAAGGTGCTGCAGCTGCAGCCGGACTACAACGTCAAGGCCCATGATTTTGCCGACCTCGCGGAGCAGATCGTCAAGGCCCTGCCCAAGGACCGCTATGAGGTGACCGCCGCGTTCCTGCGCGGCAAGCCCGGTTCGGGCGAGCCGGTGAGCCGCGCCGACCGTTCGGTGTACTTCGAGTTTTCCGACAAGTCCCTCAAGGGCATGCGCCTGCGGGCGATGTGGCAGTTGTACAAGTTCTGCCGCCGGGAAAAGTTCGACGTGGTGATCTGCAACCGCTTCAAGCCGGTGAACATGATGCTGGCCCTCAACCGCTGGCTGAAGGTGCCGCTGTGCATCGGCATCTCCCATGGCTTCGGTGAATACGACCGCTTCTACCGGCGACGCCAGACCCAGCGCCTGATCGACCGGCACTGGCGCTTCGTCGGCGTGTCGCCGGCGGTCAAGCAGTACCTGTTGGACTGCGCCTGCGGCTTCACCGACGCCAACACCTGGGCCATCACCAACGCCATCGACATCGAGCAGGCCGAAGGCCTGCAGCACAGCCGCGAGCGTGCCCGCGAGCTGCTGGGGATCGACCCTGGCGTGCGTCTGGTCGGTGCCCTGGGGCGGCTGGTGTCGGTCAAGGGCCACACCTACCTGTTGCAGGCCTTTGCCGCGCTGAAGGACAAGTACCCGAACACGCAACTGGCGATCATCGGCGCCGGCCGCCTGCAGGCGTCGCTGGCCGAGGAGATCGCGCAACTGGGCCTGACCGGCCGCGCGCACCTGCTCGGCTTCAAGGAAAACGCCCTGCAGTACGTTCGCGCCTTTGACATCTGGACCATGCCGTCGCTGGCCGAAGGCCTGGGCCTGGCCCTGCTGGAAGGCATGAGCGGGCATCTGCCGGTGATCGCCTCGAACGTGCCGGCCATGCTGCCGCTGATCGAAGGCGCCGGCGGCCTGGCGGTCGCGCCCAAGGACGTGTCGGGCCTGACCGCGGCGCTGGACGCCTACCTCGGCCTGTCGGACGAGGAACTCAAGGCCAAGGGCGCGCAAGCTTACCGCTATCTGCAGCAACAGCACGACATCGAGGTGTTCCGTCAGGAATACCTGAACCTGATCGACTCCGGCCTGGAACAGGCCCGCAAGGAACAGCCATGAGCGACGCGCAACCTCTCGTCACCGTCATCATCGCGTCGTACAACCACGGCCCGTACATCGAGGAAAGCATCCTCAGCGTCATCAACCAGACCTACCCGAACATCGAGCTGCTGGTGGTCGACGACGGCTCCAAGGACGACAGCGCCCAGCGCATCGGCGCCTTGCAGGCCCAGCATGGCTTCGACTTCCGCGTGCAGCAGAACCAGGGGCTGACCAACACGCTCAACGGCGCCATCGCCCGGGCCAAGGGCAGCCTGATCGTGCCGTTCGGTTCCGACGACATCATGTACCCGGACCGGATCGCCACCCAGGTCGCGTACATGGACGGCAAGCCGGAGGTGGGCATCTGCGCCGGCAACATCGAACTGATCGACGCCGACGGCAACCTGTACCCGGAAAAGCGCCAGCGCCGCGACGTGCCGTTCCGCCGCCTGGACTTCGATGACATGTTCCTGGAGCGCAAGCCGTATCCGCCGGCGCCGACCCTGATGATCCGCCGCGAAGCGCTGGAGAAGGTCGGCGGCTTCGACCCGACGATCCGGCTGGAGGACCTGCTGATCGAACTGAAGGTCACCCGCGCCGGCTACTTCATCGACGGCCTGAACGTGGTGATGGCGCGCTACCGCAAGCACGCCACCAACTCCTACAAGAACCACCGGTTCATGATCGACAACATCCTGCGCACCTACGCGTTGTTCAGCGACCATCCGCTGTACGACGAGGTGCGCTTCAAGTCGCTCAACTCGATGTTCCTCAAGACCGCCAACCGCGACCGCAAGCTGGCGCGGGAACTGCTGGCGCAGATCCCGTTCAAGGCCTGGAACAAGAAAACCTGGCGCGGCCTGGGCCGCTTGCTGTTTTCGCCGCTGGAAAAGGATTGAGCCCACCCCCGGGAAGGGCGCCCGGCTTCAGCGGGCGACCTTCTGGGCCAGGCGTTTCTGGCTTTCCTTGCGCTGGCGCAGCCGGTTCAGCAGCGTCTTGCCGAGGGCCATCCCCGGCCGCTCGATGTACAGGAAGGTCAGGCTGCTGATGAGGATCAGCAGGCAGGTGCACACCGCCAGCAGCGGCAGGTAGACCCACGCGTCCCGTGCATCGACCTGCAGCCACAGCGGCAGGCGCTGCACCATGGCCCAGAGCACGAAACCGTGCAGCAGGTAGGTGCTGTAGCTGATTTCGCCCATCCAGCGGATGCTGCGCGGCTTGAGTGCGCCGAACAGCGAATTGCCCGACGCCACGATCACGAAGAACAGCCCCAGCAGAAGCAGCGGCGGCGCCTTGAACGCCCGGTTGAACGCCGTGAAGGCGATCGCCAGGGCCAGCAGGGCGACGATGCCGGCCGTGCGTGTCCGGCTCCAGGCGACCAGCTGCGGCCGGCGGATCCAGTAGGCCGCCGCGATCCCGCCGAGGAAACTGGCCAGGAAATGCTTCTTCAGCGAGTGTTCCCAGCCCACCGCCTGATACAGCGCGTAGATGCCGACCAGGCACAGCAAGACCTGCCGCCAGCTGCCGCGGTAGATGAACACCATGCCGGCCAGCGGCAGCGCCAGGTAGAAGAACACTTCATAGGCCAGCGTCCAGGTCACGTTGGAGATCAGCATGCCGGTCTGCGGGTAGCGGTTGATGTCGGGCCGGTCGAACGTCAGCCAGGCCAGCACCTGCCGGGCCAGTTGGCTGCCCGGCTCCTTCAGTTCCCAGCCCTGCAGGTGGAACACCGTGACGAACACCAGCAGCATCAGGGGCAGGTACAGCGGATACAGCCGGAACACCCGCGAGATCCCGAACGCCAGCCAGTCGTGCCGGCGGCCGTGGGTCAGCAGTCGGTCCCAGAACAGGAACCCGGTGATCATGAAGAACAGGGCGACGCTGCCCTGGCCGAGCATGGCGTAGAGGTTGTTCGGCGGAAAGTCGATCACCCCGGTGCGCAGGAATATCCAGGTGATGATCGAGTGGTGCACGAACACGCCGAACGCCAGGTAGCCGCGCAGCCCGTCGATGCTGGCGAAACGGCTCTCTCCGGCGTGCTGCAGGTGCCGGGTGATGGTCGGGACCGCCCGCAGCAGCAGGGCGGCGCTGGCGATGGCCAGCGCATAGGCGGCCAACGCGATGAGGGGATTGGTTTCGTTCATCAGTGAACCCGGGCCGGAGCGTTGCTGGCCAGCACTTGCCTGTGCAGGTTATCCACAGCGGATTGCGACGCGGTCATGGCATAGCCCTGAAGCAGCGCGTCGAGATGGTCTTCGAACAGCCAGCGCTTGTCGACGGTGTAGCGTTGCATGTGGCGCAGGTTGCGCTGACGCAGCGACAGGCCGAGCGCGGACGGGTAGATGCGCAGGTCGGCCAGGTCGATCAGGCCGAACTCGCCGTCCTCGAGCACCAGCACGTTGCCCAGGTGCAGCGAGCGGAAGTACACGCCCTGCTCATGCAGTTGCGCCATGAACCGGCCGAAGCGCTCCACCAGTGCCTGACGCACCGCCGGGGCGGTGATGCCCTGCAGCACCTGGCGCAGGGTGTGGCCCGGCAGCGGCGAGTAGTGCACGGCGCTGCTGCCGTCGTCCAGGCGATAGAGGCCGAGCACTTGCGGGGTCGGGATGCCCATCCGGCGCAACTGTTCGCTGTTGACGGCAAAGCGCTCCGAATAGGGGTTGAAGCTGCCGGAGGTGTACCAGCGGCGCGGGCGGAACAGCTTCAGGAAACTGCCGTCGCCAAGGCGCAGGACCTTCGGGCCCAGGCCGTCCTCTTCGATCACCTGGGCATCGCTGGCCATCTGCTGCAGTCCGGCCGCCGACAGCGGCTCCACCGGCAGCGCCAGCAGGCGCCGGGCCCGCTGGTTGATGGACAGGGCGGCGATCAGCGCCAGGGGAATCCACAGCAGGAACCAGTGTTCCTTCGGCCGGGAAATGATGCCGCCGCCTTCCGTCAGGCCGGCGCCGATGCCGAACACCAGCAGGGCCGAGGCGAGGATCAGCAGCGGCTGCACACGCTGGCGCCAGCTGCTGTACAGACCCCAGACCTGGAAGAACAGCCAGGGCAGCAGGCCCAGGATGCCGACGTAATAGAGCACGCCCAAGGTAAAGCTGTGGGGCTCGGCGAAGTCGTAGCCGACCCCCGGGTCGATGGCCAGGCTGGCGTTGTAGCCATGGCCGATCCACGGGTGTTCGGCGATCTTGTGCAGGGCCATCTGCCAGATCTCCAGGCGGTAGGAGTCGCCGCGCTCGATCAGCATCTGGCCGAACAGCCAGGACACCCCGAGGCCGCCGACGGCCATGGCGCCGAGCAGGAACAGCGAGCGCCGGTTCCAGCAGATGAAGCACAGCCACAGCGCCGCCAGCGTGAGGGCCACCAGCGGAGTCCTGGAGCCGGTCGCGATCACGGCCATGAACATCACCGCCATGGCCGGCACGCTGAGCCACAGGAACTGCCGGCGCTTGGCGATCATGGTCATGCCCAGCCAGTAGGCGCTGAAGAAGCCGAACAGGTGCGAGCTCAGCAGCGGGTTGTCGAACGCCCCGCCGCCGACCAGGCGCATGCCGGGTTCGTAGGCGCGGGCGAACAGGAACAGGAACACGGCCGTGGCCGCCAGCGCGATCAGCGCGGCGGTGAACAGCAGCGGCTGCAGCAGCTCGCTGCGGTAGCGCACGAGCAGGTAACAGCCGGCAAACAGCAGCACGGTGTGCAGCGGCGGCTTGAACATGCCGCCGACCGGTTCATCGGCGGGGCCCCAGCACAGGCTGAGCAGCGCCCATCCGACGAACAGCAGGAGGGCGACGATCAGCGGCTCGCGCAGCAGTTCCCGGGCTTCCCTGGGGCGCAGGCAGAGGGCGATCAGCGTCGGAATGCTGAACAGGCCGTAGAACAGCTTGTGGTGCAGGCTGCGTCCCGGCAGGAAAAACAGCGCGCACAGGAGCAGGAGATAGCCGAGGGGAAGAATCCACAGGCAAATGAAATCGAAGACCCGGTTAGAGGTGCTGTTGAAGCCGCGAAGTTGCATGCTGTGAGTTTAAATCCTGAAAAGGTACGGCCATTCGGATGATGGCTATTTGACGCTGAACGAGACGCCTAACAATACCAGCCTTTCGCCGATTGCCAGAGACCTGAAGAAGCTGTGCTAAAGTCAGCGTCCTTTTTATCGACTTCTGCGTGATATGACCGACTCCAGTCCCGCCGCAAGCCCATCGAGCTTGAAAATCTACTTCCGCCTGCTCGGTTACGTCAGGCCGTACATCAGTCTGTTCCTGATCAGCATCGTCGGTTTCCTGATCTTCGCCTCGACCCAGCCGATGCTCGGCTACATCCTCAAGTACTTCGTCGACGGCCTGTCCAACCCCGAGGCGGCGCTGTTCCCCTCCGTGCCTTACCTGCGCGACCTGCAGCTGCTGCAGGCCGTGCCGCTGCTGATCATCCTGATCGCCGCGTGGCAGGGGCTGGGCTCCTACCTGGGCAACTACTTCCTGGCCAAGGTCTCCCTGGGCCTGGTGCATGACCTGCGGGTGCAGCTGTTCAACAACCTGCTGATCCTGCCCAACCGCTATTTCGACAAGCATAACTCCGGCCACCTGATTTCGCGCATCACCTTCAACGTGACGATGGTCACGGGGGCGGCAACAGATGCGATCAAGGTCGTAATCCGTGAGGGCATGACCGTCGTCTTCCTGTTCGCCTCGCTGCTGTTCATGAACTGGAGGCTGACGCTGGTGATGGTCGCGATCCTGCCGCTCATCGCCTTGATGGTGCGCACCGCGAGCAAGAAATTCCGCAAGCAGAGCAAGAAGATCCAGCTGGCCATGGGCGACGTGACCCATGTCGCCTCGGAAACCATCCAGGGCTACCGCGTGGTGCGCAGCTTCGGCGGCGAAGCCTATGAAGAGAAGCGCTTCTTCGACGCCAGCCAAGGCAACACCGACAAGCAACTGCGCATGACCCGCACCGGCGCGATCTACACGCCGCTGCTGCAGCTGGTCATCTACACCGCCATGGCGATCCTGATGTTCCTGGTGCTGTTCCTGCGCGGCGACGCCTCGGCCGGCGACATGGTGGCCTATATCACCCTGGCCGGCCTGCTGCCCAAGCCGATCCGTCAGCTGTCCGAAGTCAGCTCGACCATCCAGAAGGGCGTGGCGGGCGCCGAAAGCATCTTCGAACAGCTGGACGTCGAGCCGGAAATCGACACCGGCACGGTCACGCGCGATTCGGTCAGCGGCCGTCTCGATGTGCGCAACCTGAGCTTCACCTACCCGGGCACCGAACGTCAGGTGCTCGACGACATCAGCTTCTCGGCGGAGCCGGGGCAGATGGTGGCGCTGGTGGGGCGTTCGGGCAGCGGCAAGTCGACGCTGGCCAACCTGATTCCGCGCTTCTACCACCACGACAAGGGCGAAATCCTGATCGACGGCGTGGAAGTGGAGCAATACAAACTGCTGAACCTGCGCCGGCACATCGCCCAGGTGACCCAGCACGTGACCCTGTTCAGCGACACCGTGGCCAACAACATCGCCTACGGCGACCTGGCCGGCGCGCCGCGCGAGGACATCGAGAAGGCGGCCCGCGACGCCTACGCCATGGACTTCATCGCGCAGCTGCCCCAGGGCCTGGACACCCAGGTCGGCGAAAACGGCGTGCTGCTCTCCGGCGGCCAGCGCCAGCGCCTGGCGATCGCCCGCGCCTTGCTCAAGAACGCGCCGTTGCTGATTCTCGACGAGGCCACCTCGGCGCTCGACACCGAATCCGAGCGGCACATCCAGGCAGCGCTGGATCAAGTGATGAAGGGCCGCACCACACTGGTGATCGCCCACCGCCTGTCGACCATCGAGAAGGCCGACCTGATCCTGGTGATGGATCAGGGCCGGATCGTCGAGCGCGGCACCCACCAGTCGCTGCTGGCGCAGAACGGCTACTACGCCCGCCTCAACGCCATGGGCCTGGACGCCCCGGCCGAAGACATCGCCTGACCCCTTGCGGTGGCGAGGGAGCAGTTCCCCTCGCCACCGGTCCGGTTTGTATCCGCTCCTTTACGCTTCTTGACCAAACCGGAATAAATCCCGGCACCGCGCTTGTTAAGGTTCCTGAACGAACCCAGAACCTGAACCGAAGGGCCATCCCCTTCACGCGGATCCCGTCATGCTGCAACGTTATCTCTGGAAACTGCTGCCCAAACCCCAGCGCGCCTTCCTGCTGGGGCGCCTGCCGGTGGTCGACCGGCAAGTGGTGAACAAGTCGATGTCGGCCCAACGGGCCTTTCCCAAGGCGTTCGAGCAGCGTGCCTGCCTGTTCATCCATGTGCCCAAATGCGCCGGCAGCAGCATCTGCACGGCGCTGTTCGAAGGCTGGCGCCCCGGCCACCTGCCGCTGTACTGGTACGAAGAGCAGTTCCCCGAGCGCTACGCGGCGGCGTACAAGTTCGCCTTTGTGCGCGATCCGCTTGAGCGCGCCTACTCGGCCTATGCCTTTCTGCGGGGCAATGAGCTGGGCAGCCGTGACCAAGGGGCCCAGCGGCTGGTCAGGCGCTACCGCGATTTCGATGACTTCGTCGCCCGCTGGCTGCACGCCGAAACGATCCCGCGGCAATTGCACTTCGCCGCGCAAACCGACTTTCTCGTCGATTCGCTGGGGCACCTGGCGCTGGACTTCATCGGCTACCAGGAACATCTGGAGCGGGATTTCCACCTGGTCTGCGAACATTTGGGGATCGAAGGGCGGTTGCCTCACGTCAACGGCTCCCGCCAGCGTCAGCCGATGCCGGCGCGGGAGTTCTGCTCGGTGCGCACCCGTCGGCTGGTGCGGCGGGTGTACCAGCGCGACTACGACCTGCTCGGCTATGAGTGAACGGTGCCGTGCGCCGGCCTGCCTACGGCGGCGTAGGTGCTCAAAAAACGAGCAAAAAAGTCAGCTGTTTCATCCTGTTGCAGCCGCTGCACAAGCCTTCGCCCACCCTGTGCTAATATCGCGCCCCTGTTCATTTTGTATGTGGGTTGCTCCATGAAGTTGTCCATGCCGCGATTCGATCAAGCCCCTGTCTTGGTGGTCGGCGATGTCATGCTCGACCGTTACTGGCATGGCGGAACCTCACGGATTTCCCCTGAGGCGCCGGTTCCGGTCGTCAAGGTCGAGCAAATCGAAGACCGTCCGGGCGGCGCCGCCAACGTTGCCCTCAACATCGCCGCGCTGGGTGCGCCGGCTTCGCTGGTCGGCGTGACCGGCGACGACGAGGCCGCCGACAGCCTGAGCAACAGCCTCAAGGGCGCGGGCGTGCGGGCCCTGTTCCAGCGCATCGCGCACCAGCCGACCATCGTCAAGCTGCGGGTCATGAGCCGGCACCAGCAATTGCTGCGCATCGATTTCGAAGAACCGTTCGCCACCGATGCCCTGGCCTTGGGCGCACAGGTCGACGACCTGCTCGAAGGCATCAAGGTGCTGGTGCTGTCCGACTACGGCAAGGGTGCGCTGAAGAACCACCAGGCGTTGATCCAGGCCGCCCGCGCCAAGGGCATCCCGGTGCTGGCGGATCCGAAGGGCAAGGACTTTTCGATCTACCGCGGCGCCAGCCTGATCACCCCGAACCTCAGCGAGTTCGAGACCATCGTCGGCAAGTGCGCCGACGAGCACGAACTGGTGAGCAAGGGCGCGGCGCTGATGCACGACCTTGAGCTGGGCGCGCTGCTGGTCACCCGCGGCGAACACGGCATGACCCTGCTGCGCCCGGAGCATCCGGCGCTGCACCTGCCGGCCCGCGCCCGCGAAGTGTTCGACGTGACCGGCGCCGGCGACACGGTGATCTCCACCCTGGCGGCGGCGATCGCCGCCGGCGAGGACCTGCCCCATGCGGTGGCGCTGGCCAACCTGGCCGCCGGCATCGTGGTGGGCAAGCTCGGTACGGCGGCGATCAGCGCCCCGGAACTGCGCCGCGCGATCCAGCGCGAAGAAGGCTCCGAGCGCGGCGTGCTGGGGCTGGAGCAACTGCTGCTGGCGGTGGCCGATGCCCGCGCGCACAACGAGCGGATCGTCTTCACCAACGGTTGCTTCGACATCCTCCACGCCGGCCACGTGACCTACCTCGAACAGGCACGGGCACAGGGCGACCGTCTGATCGTGGCGATCAACGACGACGCGTCGGTCAGCCGCCTGAAGGGGCCGGGCCGTCCGATCAACAGCGTCGACCGGCGCATGGCCGTGCTGGCCGGCCTCGGTGCGGTGGACTGGGTGATCAGCTTCCCTGAAGGCACCCCGGAAAACCTGCTGCGCGAGGTCAAGCCGGACGTGCTGGTCAAGGGCGGCGACTACGGGATCGACCAAGTGGTCGGCGCCGACATCGTCAAGGCCTACGGCGGCACGGTGAAGGTGCTGGGGCTGGTGGAAAACAGCTCCACCACGGCGATCGTGGAAAAGATCCGCAAGTCCGAGTGAAGCCCTGAAAAAGACCGCGCCGGTGATGCGCTCGCAAGAGCCATCGCCGGCGCGGTCTTTGGCTTTCAGGAACCCACGTTCTTGCTCGGCACGATTCGCTTGAGCAGTTGCGTCGCCTTGCCCCGCAACCGGGCCAGCCCCGTGTCCTTGGCGGGCGCGGTCAGCCCTTGCTGGCGCAGCCAGTCCTTCCAGCGGATCCGCTCATCGCGCACCAGCCAGCCGTCCTGCCGGGCGAAGCTTTCGGCCAGGTACAGGCCCCGGGTGCCGGCCGGGTGCAGCTGGCCTTTCTTGAGTGTGTACAGCTCGGCCAGCGGCTCGCCGTCCTGCAGCGGCATCAGGTAAAGGTCCGGACGCTTGCGGTCCAGCCGCGCCACCAACTGGTCGCCTTCCAGCCGCTCGTCCACATGGAACAGGCTCAGGTTCTTGGCTTCCTTGGGCACGTCCAGGCGCAGGTCGTAGATCAGCTGCAACGAGGCGGTCGGCAGGTGCACGTAGGCCCGCGGGCGTTCCATCAGTTGCAGGCTGGCGCAGCGCACCGGCCGCGCCGAGCCGGACTCCGGCGTCAGGCGAAACGGCAGGGCTTCGCGGTAATGCAGTGCCGAGGCGTAAGGCGCCGGCAGCCAGGTGTCGTTGAAGCGCCCGCCGAGCCAGCCTTCGGGCGTCTCCAGCAGGCATTCCTCGGCGATTTCCTGGATGGCCGTGTGCAAGGGCAGGTTCAGCTCATGGGCCGGCACATAGCCTGAGATCAGCTTCAGCACCACATCGCCGCGGTCCTGCCGGCGCTGGCGCACCAGTACCCAGTAGTCGCGGCTCTGCCAACGCAGGGTCAGGCGCACCGAAACCCCGAGGTTGGCCAGCTCCAGCGCAAAGCGCTCGGCGTCCGGCACCGTGACCGGCCGCCGCCGCTGCAGGGTCTGGGCGAAGTTCAGCGGCCTGCCGACGCTCTGGTAGGTCAGGCCTTCCGGGGTGGCTTCGACGAACAGCGGCAGGGTCTTGAAATTGCTCGGGTTCTTTCTGATGAGCGTGCGCGGCATGTCGGCTCCTGCTTAAGGCCGCGGGGCGGCGTCAGAGACCACGAAGGACCTGTGCAACGGTCGCGACGTTGTGGGCGAGGTGCAGCGGGTTGATCGTCCCGACGATGGCGCTGGCCACGCCGGGCTGCCCGAACAGCAGCTCAAAACTGGCGCGCACCGGATCCACGCCGGGATCGAGGCAAATGTGACCGCTGGCCAGGGCCTTCTTCACCAGAATGGCCTTGCCGTGGGCAGCAGCATAGTCAATGACGGCCCTTTCGCTCTGTTCGTTCAGATTGTAGGTGACCATCGCGCAGTCGCCTTGCTCCAGCGCCTTCACGCCGCCTTCGACGGTCTTGCCGGACATGCCGAAGCCGCGGATCTTGCCTTCGGCCTTGAGCGCCGCAAGGGTTGCGTACACTTCGCAGCCTTCGAGGATGGCCATGTCGTTGCCGTCCGAATGCACCAGCACCAGGTCGATGAAGTCGGTCTCCAGCCGCTGCAGGCTGCGTTCCACCGACATCCGCGTGTGGGCGGCGCTGAAGTCGTGGCGCGACTGGCCGTCGGCGAACTCTTCGCCGACCTTGCTGACGATCACCCAGTCATGGCGCTGGCCGCGCAGCAGCGGGCCGAGGCGCTCTTCGCTGCGGCCGTAGGCCGGTGCGGTGTCGATCAGGTTGATGCCCAGGTCCCGGGTGAGCTTCAGGAGCATCCGGGCTTCGTCGTCGTCGGGGATGCGGAAGCCGTTGGGGTATTTCACGCCCTGGTCGCGGCCAAGCTTGACCGTGCCCAGGCCCAGCGGCGAAACGCTCAGGCCGGTGCTGCCCAGGGGGCGGTGGAGATCGTGCAGGGTCGCTTGGCTCATGGCAGCAATTGCTCCCAGGCCGGCACACCCAGGGGCGGCTTGGGCAGGGCCGGCAGGGCGGTGGGGGCGCCCGGCTTGATGCCGTCGCGCTCCAGGGCGGCAAGCACCCGGTCGGCGAAGTCCGGCGCCAGGGCCAGTTTGGTCGGCCAGCCCACCAGCAGGCGGTCCTGTTCGGCGAGGAAGGCGTTGTCGGGGCGGGTCAGGCCGGTCTGCAGCGGCTCGGCGCGGTCCACCCGCAGGGTCGCCCATTGCGCGCTGCCGAGGTCGATCCACGGCAGCAGTTGGCCGAGCTCTTTCTGTGCGGTGGCGATCTGCTCGGCCGGCTCGCGGGCCACGCCGTCGGCTTCGGCGATGTCGCCGCCCAGGTACCAGACCCACTGGCCGTCGGCCGCCGGGTGGGTGGTCACGGTGATGCGCGGCTTGGTGCCGCCGCCCAGGCAGTGGGCGTACAGCGGCTTCAGGCCAGGGCCCTTGACCATGATCATGTGCAGCGGGCGGGTCTGCATGGCCGGCTGGCTCAGGCCCAGCGCCGCCAGCAGGTCGGCGGTGCCGGCGCCGGCGCTGAGGACGATGCGTTGGGCGCGGATCTCGCGTTCGTCCACCTTGAGGCCCACCAGCGCGCCGTTCTCCAGCAGCGGCTCGATCTTCTGGCCGGACAGCAGACCGTCGCCCGCCAGTTCCGCCAGGCGTGCGATCAGGCTCGGCACGTCGATCACCAGTTCGGCCAGGCGGTAGACCTTGCCCTTGAAGCGCTTGTCCTGCAGGGCCGGCGGCAGTTGCTCGCCCTTGACCTGATCGACCCGCCCGCGCACGGCCTTGCTGGCGAAGAAACTGGTGAGGTTGCCCGCCAGGGTGCCCGGCGACCACAGGTAATGGGCCTCGGACAGCAGGCGCACGCCGGCAAGGTCCAGCTCGCCGTCACCGGCCAGCGCTTCGCGCCAGCGGCGCGGCATGTCGGCGATGGCCTCCGAGGCGCCGGTCAGGGCGCCGTGCAGCGCGTACTTGGCGCCGCCGTGGATGATGCCCTGGGACTTCACGCTCTGCCCGCCGCCGAGGCTGGCGCTTTCCACCAGCACGGTCGAAAAGCCCTGGCGGCGCAGGCGCGCGTTGAGCCAGAGACCGGCGACACCGGCGCCGACAATCAGCACGTCGGTGGAAATTGTGGATGGCATGCGACGACCTCAGTGTTCAAGACGAGGGCGCAGTATACAGACTCGGGGAAGGGGGGATTTGCTGCTGATCATCCGTCTGCAGGCCCAGACAGATTCCCGTGGCGAGCGAGCTTGCTCGCCACGGGTTCGCCGTCAGTGGCCGGCGGTCTTGGAGAACAGCTGGATCACGACGACGCCCAGCACGATCAGCGCCATGCCCAGCATCGCCGGGATATCCAGCTTCTGTCCGTAGATGAACAGCGCCGCCACGCTGACCATCACGATGCCCATGCCGGCCCACACCGCGTAGGCGACGCCCACCGGCACGCTGCGCACCACCAGGGTCAGCATCCAGAAGGCGATGCCGTAGCCGACGATGACCAGCAGCAGCGGCAGGGGCGTGCTGAATCCCTTGACCGCTTTCATCGAGACGGTGGCGATCACTTCGGCGCAGATGGCAATGGCCAGGTAGGCGTAGGCGGTCATGGTTCGATCCTCATGTGAAACGTTGCTTTACGAGTCCGCATTTTAGGGATTGCCCGGATGCGGTAAAGTCATTACCTATCTGTTTTGAAGATGGGTTGCGCAATGAACATGCAATGGAACCTGGATCAGTTGCGGGTCTTCGTGGACGTCGCCGAGCAGCGCTCGTTTTCCGCCGTGGCGCGCCGGCAGCGCAAGGCGCAGTCGGCGATCAGCAGCGCGGTCGCCCAGTTGGAGGATGACCTGGGCGTCAGCCTGTTCGAGCGCAGCAGCGGGCGTCAGCCGAGCCTCACCGAGGCCGGCGAGGCGCTGCTGGAGGACGCCCGGGAAGTGCTGCGCCAGTGCGAACGCCTCAACGGCCGGGCGATCGCGATGATGCGCGGTGAGGAAGCGCAACTGCGGGTGGCCCAGGACGAGGCGATGCCCTATCAGGCCCTGGTGGAAAGTTTCGGCGCGCTGGCCGAGCAGTTCCCCAGCCTGGAAGTGCAGCTGACCAGCGCCGCCCAGGGCGAAGTGGCGCGCAAGCTGGTGGAGCGCCGTGCCGATCTGGGGCTGCTGTTCTATCACGATGAAATCCCCGAAGCGCTGGAGCGCCGGGTGCTGGGCAGCGTGGACATGGTCACGGTGTGCGGCGTCAACCATCCGCTGGCGGCGCAGCCGTACGTTGATGCCCGGCAACTGGCGCAGCACCGGCAGTTGCTCATGTCGACCCAGACCAGCGTCTACCCCGGCAACGAGCCCGCCAGCCCGCAGGTGTGGCGGGCCGATAGCTTCTACGTGATGGCCGAATGGCTGGTGCGGGATCTGGGCTGGGCCTGGCTGCCGCGCCATGTGGTGCAGTATTCGGCGTATCAGGGCCTGATGGTCGAACTCGACAGCGAATGGACGCCGCCGGCGCTGGTGGTGGAGCTGGTCTGGCGCCGCGACGAACCGCTGGGGCCGGCGGCCCGTTGGCTGGCCGAACGATTTGCCGTGCACTTGCGGGCGATCGGCGACAAAAGCCGATAGACTGCGCCGCCATGAATAGAACTCTTTACTCCGCGCTGTTTTACCTGGGGCTGCCGCTGGTGGCGATTCGGCTGTGGCTGCGTTCGCGCAAGGCGCCGGCCTACGCCAAACGCATCGGCGAGCGTTTCTCCTACGAGATGCCGGCGCTGCGGCACGGCGGGATCTGGGTGCACGCGGTGTCGGTGGGCGAAAGCATCGCCGCCGCGCCGATGATCCGCGCCTTGCTGCAGCGTTATCCGCAGCTGCCGATCACCGTGACCTGCATGACCCCGACCGGTTCGGAGCGGATCCGCGCCCTGTTCGCCGACGAGCCGCGCATCCAGCACTGCTACCTGCCTTATGACTTGCCCTGCGCGGCCGCGCGTTTCCTGGACCGTGCGCAGCCCAAGCTCGCGGTGATCATGGAAACCGAACTGTGGCCCAACCACATCCACCAGTGCGCCAAGCGCGGGATACCGGTGGCGCTGGCCAACGGGCGGCTGTCCGAGCGTTCGGCCAAGGGTTATGCGCGGTTCGGCAAACTCACCGGGCCGATGCTGGCCGAGATGAGCCTGTTCGCCGTGCAGACTGAGGCCGAGGCCCAGCGTTTCCGCGACCTGGGCGCGCGGCCGGAGACGGTCGAGGTCACCGGCTCAATCAAGTTCGACCTCACCGTCGACCCGCAATTGCTGCAGCGCGCCGCCGAACTGCGCGGGCAGTGGCAGGCGTTGGAGCGTCCGGTGTGGATCGCCGCCAGCACCCACGTCGGCGAGGACGAAGTGGTGCTCGACGCCCACCGTCGCCTGCTGGCCAACCATCCCGATGCGCTGCTGATCCTGGTGCCGCGTCATCCGGAACGTTTCAACGCTGTGTTCGAACTGTGCCAAGGGCAGGGCTTCGCCACGGTGCGCCGCTCCACGGGCGCGAATGTCGAGGCCGGCACGTCGGTGCTGCTCGGCGACACCATGGGCGAACTGCTGTTCCTGTACGCCCTGGCCGACAGCGCCTTCGTCGGCGGCAGCCTGGTGCCCAACGGCGGGCACAACCTGCTGGAGCCGGCGGCGCTGGCCAAGCCTGTGATCAGCGGCCCGCACCTGTTCAACTTCCTCGACATCGCCGCGCAGATGCGCAGCGCCGGGGCGTTGGCCGAGGTGGACGATGCCGAAGGATTGGCGGTTGAAGTGCAGCGCCTGTTCGAGCTGCCCCGGGATGCGCAGCGCATGGCCGAGGCGGGGCTGGACGTGATGCGCCGCAATCAGGGGGCGTTGCGGCGGTTGCTGGATGGGTTGGGCCGGCTGATGAAATAGTTCGCCGCTCCACTCACAACCCACAAGAAACCGACAGTCATGTCGGTTTTTTTGTGGGCGTTGTCCGGACAGGTTTACCGACTTGGGAAGCGTCCTTCCTTGTTTAAAGACCACTCCTACATTCGGCCATTTCCTGCTTTGTTAGTGTGCCCGCCAGTTTTCGCGAGCACAGACCACGGACGGTTTGGACATCGCGCTTCTTTTCCTCATTGCTTAAGGATAAGCGTATGTTCCGGTCGGTCAGTGCCGCGCCTTTCGCGTTGCAGATTCCCGCTGTTCGTCATGACTTCAAGGTGCTGGCTTTCAGCGGCACCGAAACCATCAGCATGCTTTACGGCATCCACGTTGAACTGGTCAGCGAGCATCCCGATTTCGACCTGGGGCGTCTGCTCGGCCAACCGGCGTTTTTGCAGTTCGGCCATAACGGCGAAGGCCTTCACGGGCACATCGACGAGGTGATGGCTGGCGAGTCGGGCAAACGGCTGACCCGCTATCACCTGACGCTGGTGCCGGCCCTCTATTACCTGCAGTTCAGCCACGATCAGCGGATTTTTCAACAGCGCACCGTGCCGCAGATCATCGCGCACGTGCTCAAGGGGCATGGCATTCAAGGCGATGCCTTTCGCTTTCATGTCGCGACGAATCCACCGCGTGAGTACTGCACCCAGTACGGGGAATCGGACTTCGAATTCATCCAGCGTCTGTGCGCCGAGGAGGGCATCGCCTGGCATCACCAGCATTCGGCGGATGGCCATTTGTTGGTGTTTACCGATGATCAGGTGTTCCTGCCCAAGCTTGGCTCCACGCCGTACCAGCAGGATTCGGGCATGGTCGCCGAGCACTCGGTGGTCAGCCGCTTCAGCCTGCGTAACCGCACACGAACCAGCACCGTCACCCGCCGCGACTACGACTTCAAGCGCCCCAGCCTGTTGCTCGAAAGCCGTTTCACCGCCGAGTTCACCCCAGTGCTGGAGGACTATCGCTATCCGCTGTTGATCGAGAATGAACGGCGCGGCAAGCAACTGGCGCGTCAGGCCCTTGAGCGCCATCGCAGCGACTATGAACTGGGCGAGGGGCAAAGCGATCAGGCCCATCTGCGCTGCGGCCATCTCTTCGAACTGACCGAGCACCCGCGCCAAAGCTGCAATGAACTGTGGTTGTTGGTGAGCGTCAGCCATGCCGGGAAGCAGCCGCAAGTTCTTGAGGAGTCGGTCACCGGTGACACTCAAGACACTGACGGCTTCACCCAGGGCTATCGCAACACGTTCAGTGTGATCCCTGCCGAGGTGGTGTTTCGTCCTGCTCTGCCACCGCGACGCCGACCGCTGGTCGCGCAAACGGCGCGGGTGACCGGCCCCTCCGGCGAAGAGATCTACTGCGACGAATACGGCCGGGTGAAGTGCGAATTCCCGTGGGATCGCGCCGAACTCAACAGCGAACGCAGCAGTTGCTGGCTGCGGGTCTCGTCGAATTGGGCCGGTGAAGCCTTCGGTTCGGTGACGATCCCGCGCATCGGCATGGAAGTGTTGGTGACCTTTCTGGAGGGTGACCCGGATCGGCCTTTGATCACCGGTTGCGTGGCCAACAAGGTCAACTCGGTGCCCTATGCCTTGCCGGATAACAAAAGCAAAACCGTGCTGCGCAGTCACAGCACACCGCACACCGGCGGCTACAACGAACTGATGATCGAAGACCGCGCCGGCCAGGAAAAAATCTACCTGCGCGCCGAGCGCGACTTCGAGCAACTGATCCTCAACGACAGCCGCAGCCAGATCCGCCGCGACCGTTTCGAGCAGGTCGACCAGCACAGCGTCAGCCTGATCAAGGCTGATGAACGGCACACCACCGACGGCACGCGCAACACGGTCATCGGCACCGATGACCTGCTCAGCATCAGCGGCAACAGCAGCACCACGGCCAGCGGCACGCTGGTGATTCAGGCCGGCCCGCATGCACGGGTGACCGCCAGCCAGGTGGTGATCGATGCCGGCGCTAGCTTGACGCTGACGGCAGGCGGTCATCACCTCGTGATCAATTCGGGCGGGATCTTCAGCAGTGTCGCCATCGTCGAGGGCGGTGCGCCGGTGGCAGGCGTGGTTGCGCAGACAGCGTTGGCGGCGGTGCCCGAGGAACAGCACGCGCAGGTCTTGTTGTCCGTGACCGCACAACAGGTCGCGCTGGCCCAGGCCGCCGAGCAGGCCTCTTCAGTGTGCGCCGTGTGCGAAAAACTGGCGCAGGTGGGCGCATGAACCGGGCTTATCTGTTACTGGATCGAATCCAGATCGCCAACCTTGCCGATCGCCTGTTCGAGCTGACGGGCCGCGCGGCGGTTCATTCGCTTTATCAGCACACCGCTTACAGCGACCTGGACGGTGTCGGGCCGTTGTTGACGGAAGTTCTGCCTGACAGCCCGCTGGAACGGGTGTTCTGGCAGGCGTGGAGCGCGACAGCGGGTATCTGGCTGGAGTCGGAGGCCGACGAACTTCAGGTGCTGGAGCATCTGCGTGGTTTGGTCCACGCACGGGTCGAAGGAGGCGCGACGGTTTTTTTCCGCTTCTACGATCCGCGCGTCACAGCCTCCTGGCTGGCGGATTTGCCCTTTCTTGAGCGGGATCGCCTGATGGGGCCGATTCGACTGATCCGTTTGCCGGGCCTGGAGATCCGTCAGCAAGCCGCGCAACCGGCAATCCCCTATGCGCAGCAGCCTTGGCTGGGGCTGGCAGCCGAGCAGCTCGATCACCTCGACACCGCGAGGCGCGAGTCTTTCGACCGGCAACTGATCGAGCACGTTCGGCGCCACTTTCCCGGATCGCTCAAGTCCCTGGACGTCTGCGCGCTGCGGCAATGGGCATCGGACTGTCAGTCGAGCGCCGCGCGCAGCGGTTTCAGCGCCGTCGATGAAGTACTGATCTGGTCTCGATTGCCGGCCGTGCTGGGCAGGGATTTCCCCGATGGTTCGGAGCATGGCGTTTATCGGCAGCTACTGACCGAACCCGGCGTCACACCCCATCAGCGTCTGGACAACCTCAACCATGCATTGACGCAACAGTTACTGACTGAAAAGGAACTCGCCCCATGAGCGCCGAAAAACTGGCCATGGTTGACCAGGCTGCTCAGGCCTACCGCGCGGCCAGAGCCCAGCCCCATGTGGACATCAACAGCCCGGTGATGCCGTGCCCGGCGAGCCAGGCCGAGCTGTTCGTCGTGCCGGTGCGTTATGCGCTG